>SCTA01000045.1 GCA_004322275.1 bacterium | reverse complement strand
CGGTACGCGTCCCGGACATGCCCGGAGAAACCCGCGGCATTCACCGTTCGGATCGCATCGCCCGCATGTTGCCGGCCGAAGCCATGCTTCTCGGGCATCCTCGCCTGCGCCTGGTGTGGCACGCGCGCCGGGCCGAGCGCACATTGCTCACCTACGAGGACGACGACCGCATGGAAGAAATCCGCCTGCTCCAGGCTCCGGTGATGCGCCCTCGCCCCGGGCCGCAACTCGGCAAGCGCTCGGAGATGGGGCCGATCCTGGTCTGTGTCGATACCTCCGGCTCCATGCAGGGCGGCGCCGAAGCGGTAGCCAAGGCGATCGTGCTGGAAGCCATGCGCACGGCGCAGGCCCAGCGGCGTCCCTGCCATGTGTTCGCCTTCGGCGGGCCCGATGAGCTGGTCGAACTGGAACTGGGGGTCGACAGCGGCGGCATCGACCGCCTGACAGGTTTCCTAGGGCAGGCTTTTCGCGGTGGTACCGACATCTGCGGCCCCCTCGAAAAGGTGATCGCCAAACTCGAAGATCAGCGCTGGCAACTGGCCGATCTGCTCATCGCTTCCGACGGCGAATTCGGCGCCACAGCGGAAATCGTCGCCCGCCTGAATGCCATCAAGCAAGCGGCTGGGTTGCGCGTGCAAGGGGTGCTGATCGGCGACCGGGAAACCGTCGGCCTGCTTGAAGTTGCCGACGACATCTACCCGGTGCGCGACTGGCGCCGCTACGGCGGGTCCAACGCCGATTCGCCGATTCATTCCCATCGCCTGACCGCCATGTACTTCCCCGGCGCTTTGCGCACGCCGGAAAACCGCCAGTCCACCGTTTCCGGCAATGATGCATCCGTCGCCGTCCGCGCCGGCCTGCACCGCGGCGAGCCCGCACCTGTCATCGCCGGCGATTCCGTCAAGAAAACCATCAAGAGCCTGTCATGAGCTTCGCCACCGAATATATTGCCCAACTGGAATCCTTTGCCGCCTACGGAGCTTTACCGCGCATCCGCGCCCTGCACCTGCCGCCGGCCCAACCCAGCGAAGACAACAGGGGCGAATTCTGTGCCCTGGAATTGGATGACGGGTCTCTCGGCCTGTCGTATGTCCTGCTGGACGACACCCTGGCGCAATTGCGCGATGGAGCCGACAGCTTTGGCCTGGCCGGCGCCGACGCGCTGGAACTGGCTCGCCACTACGCCGGCAATGATGGGCTGGGGAAGACCATCGGCTTTGCCGCCGCCAATGCTCTGACCCGCTGCCTGTTCGACCGGGCGGGATTTCGCCCGGACAACAGCAGCGACTCCATCGGGCAGATGGATCCGCGGCCGGACGAACATATCGGCATGATTGGACTGTTCATGCCGCTACTGGGACAGATCATCAAGAGCGGCGCCCGGCTCACAGTGGTCGAATTGAACGCGGCACTGGCCGGGGCGCGCG
>SCTA01000044.1 GCA_004322275.1 bacterium | reverse complement strand
GGGCGTGTTGGCCGCGAAGCGGCGTAACGCACCGATTCCTCATCGTCATTCTCGCCCGTAGGGCGGGAATTCAGCCTTTCTCTTTTTGTTTTCCCGTATGCGAAGTTTCTTCTGTTCTTCCGAGGGGGGAAGGGGCCCTGCGTGCCGGGGGTTGTGACGTGGGGCCGGTGAAGTTTTAAAAGGCCGCGTGGTTGATGCTGAAATACGGCGGATAAAAAAACTCTGAGTTTGATCTAAAAAGCAGTTGACACCGGGAGGGGGGTGGGGTTATAAACCGGCCTCCGAAGAACGGAAGGGTTGTTGTTCGGGGTGTCGGCGCTGATTTCGAGGTTGTGATTTTGGCGGTTGACAGGGGCTCTGAGGTTGTAGTAACTTTAGAGCTTCGCGCCGGGTTACCGGCGCCGGGTTGATCTTTGAAAACCGAATAGCGAAGAATAAAGTCGTGACAGGCCTAGAAATGAAAAGAGCTTGTGATTCGGCCGGGATTTTTCACTGGTTTATAAATTAAACTGGAGAGTTTGATCCTGGCTCAGAACGAACGCTGGCGGCGTGCTTAACACATGCAAGTCGAACGCGAAAGGGGCTTCGGCCCTGAGTAGAGTGGCAGACGGGTGAGTAACACGTGGGTAATTTGTCCTTGGGTGTGGAATAACTACCCGAAAGGGTGGCTAATACCGCATAAGACCACGTCTCTTCGGAGATGCGGTAAAAGATTTCGGTTGCCTGAGGAGGAGCCCGCGGCCGATTAGCTAGTTGGTGAGGTAATGGCTCACCAAGGCATCGATCGGTAGCTGGTCTGAGAGGATGATCAGCCACACTGGTACTTAGACACGGACCAGACTCCTACGGGAGGCAGCAGTGGGGAATATTGCGCAATGGGCGAAAGCCTGACGCAGCAACGCCGCGTGGGTGATGAAGGCCTTCGGGTCGTAAAGCCCTGTCAGATGGGAAGAAACCTGGTAACAGCTGACGGTACCATCAAAGGAAGCACCGGCTAACTCCGTGCCAGCAGCCGCGGTAATACGGAGGGTGCAAGCGTTGTTCGGAATCACTGGGCGTAAAGGGAGCGTAGGCGGACCTTAAAGTCTGATGTGAAAGCCCGGGGCTCAACCCCGGAAGTGCATTGGATACTTGAGGTCTTGAGTTCGGGAGAGGAAGGCAGAATTCCCGGTGTAGGGGTGAAATCCGTAGAGATCGGGAGGAAAACCAGTGGCGAAGGCGGCCTTCTGGAACGAAACTGACGCTGAGGCTCGAAAGCGTGGGGAGCAAACAGGATTAGAGACCCTGGTAGTCCACGCTGTAAACGATGGGTGCTAGGTGTAGGGGTTATTAACAATCTCTGTGCCGAAGCTAACGCGATAAGCACCCCGCCTGGGGAGTACGGTCGCAAGACTAAAACTCAAAGGAATTGACGGGGGCCTGCACAAGCGGTGGAGTATGTGGTTTAATTCGACGCAACGCGCAGAACCTTACCTGGGTTTGACATACCTTGATTGCCGTAGAGATACGGAGTCCCCTTCGGGGGCAAGGATACAGGTGCTGCATGGCTGTCGTCAGCTCGTGTCGTGAGATGTTGGGTTAAGTCCCGCAACGAGCGCAACCCCTGTCCCATGTTGCCATCGGGTAAAGCCGGGCACTCTTGGGAGACTGCCGGTGTCAAGCCGGAGGAAGGTGGGGATGACGTCAAGTCCTCATGGCCCTTATGCCCAGGGCTACACACGTACTACAATGGTCGGTACAAAGAGACGCTAGCCCGCGAGGGGACGCAAATCTCAAAAAGCCGGTCTCAGTTCGGATTGGAGTCTGCAACTCGACTCCATGAAGGCGGAATCGCTAGTAATCGCGGATCAGCATGCCGCGGTGAATCCGTTCCCGGGCCTTGTACACACCGCCCGTCACACCATGAGAGTCGCTTGTACCAGAAGTGCATGGGCTAACCGCAAGGAGGCAGTGCACCAAGGTATGGGCGGTAATTGGGGTGAAGTCGTAACAAGGTAGCCGTTCCGGAAGGAGCGGCTGGATCACCTCCTTTCTAAGGTAGTAAAAAACAAAGTACTTGCGCTTTTCGCATGGGCGCAAGACTCAAGGTGACATGCGAAACAAACTCCAAGGTAGTAAAGCCGTGGAAATGAAGGCTGAAAATCAGGCTCTTTATCCAGGCAATAAACGACTAGACGCTTCGCTGTTCGGTTTTGAGGGATCAACCCCTTTTTGCGCCACGGGTTCGTGTGGCTGCTCTTTGAAAATGGTTTAGAAAGTTTGATGGAAACGGCGACCCGCCTTCGCTGGAGCTACGGCGAGGCAAGGCAGGCGCGGCTTTCCGTTACCGGCCAGGTTATGACGGCGGGGACGAAAAGGAAGCGACGGCAACGATTCGGGAAACGTCGCGAGTGGCACGTCTGCAAGGCTAAAAAGCAGGCGCGGCTTTCCGTTACCGGCGAGGAATCCCGCAGTGAGAGGGTGAGACAGTAATGAAAATTACGGCGAACCCTCGAACGAGGACATGACGACGCCGGGGGCGGAAAGGATGCGCCGGCAGGTTTCCAAAGAACTTTCTCAGTGGACCACGGGCCTATAGCTCAGTTGGTTAGAGCGCACGCCTGATAAGCGTGAGGTCGGTAGTTCAAATCTACCTAGGCCCACCACTTATTGGGCGGATAAGAGCTGGGTCGTAGCGGCAAACGGGGGTGTAGCTCAGTTGGGAGAGCGCCTGCCTTGCACGCAGGAGGCCATCGGTTCGAACCCGTTCACCTCCACCAGCGCCGCCGGCGAATTTGGGGGGTAACGAGGTTGGGTGGTACACTGAAAACAAACTTGGGAGACTTCTTCGCTGATTGGCGTAGAAGGCTCTCTGGATCTTTGACAATTTCATATGGTAGTGGAAAGAAAAGCGTTTTTTTATAAGGCGCTGAGTACTCTTAACGCAAATTAGGAAATAGGCGTATCAAGCTAATAAGGGCGTATGGTGGATGCCTTGGCACCAGTCGGCGATGAAGGACGCGGGTAGCTGCGAAAAGTCTCGGGGAGCTGCTAATCAAGCATTGATCCGGGAATGTCCGAATGGGGAAACCCGGCGGGAGTAAATAACCCGTCATCGCGCGCTGAACACATAGGCGCGACGAAGCGAACGAGGGGAAGTGAAACATCTCAGTACCCTCAGGAAAAGAAAGTAAACAAACGATTCCCCAAGTAGTGGCGAGCGAAAGGGGACGAGCCCAAACCACGTGTGCGTGATAGGCTGCGACCGTTTCACATGTGGGGTTGTGGGTGTCTGTTTGAGTCTCTTGCAGGAGTCTCGGGAAGTTACAAAGGCAATGGCTAGCTGAAGCTTCTGGGAAGGAGCGTCACAGAGGGTGACAACCCCGTAAGCGAAAGCCAGTGCCCTTCCTTACAGACCACCCGAGTACCGCGGGACACGAGAAATCCCGTGGGAAGCCGGAAGGACCATCTTCCAAGGCTAAATACGAGCTGGTGACCGATAGTGAACAAGTACCGTGAGGGAAAGGTGAAAAGCACCCCGTTGAGGGGGGTGAAATAGTCTCTGAAACCATGCGCCTACAATCTGTGGGAGCCCTATGGCCTTCGGGCAAGGGGTGACTGCGTGCCTTTTGCATAATGAGTCAGCGAGTTACTTTGTGCAGCGAGGTTAAGCCGAGAGAGGTGGAGCCGAAGCGAAAGCGAGTCTGAATAGGGCGACGAAGTTGCACGGAGTAGACCCGAAACCGAGTGATCTATCCATGTCCAGGGTAAAGCTGGGGTAAGACCCAGTGGAGGCCCGAACCGTAGAAAGTTGAAAATTTCCCGGATGAGGTGTGGATAGGGGTGAAAGGCCAATCAAACTCGGTGATAGCTGGTTCTCCCCGAAATATATTGAGGTATAGCCTCGCACGGTAGCCAACGGAGGTAGAGCACTGGATGGGCTAGGGCCCTTACCGGGGTACCAAACCTAACCAAACTCCGAATGCCGTTGGTGGAACTGCGGGAGTCAGACTGCGGGGGATAAGCTCCGTAGTCGAGAGGGAAAAAGCCCAGACCTACAGCTAAGGTCCCAAAATCCATGCTAAGTGGGAAAGGATGTGGGACTGCCCGGACAGCCAGGAGGTTGGCTTAGAAGCAGCCATCCTTTAAAGAAAGCGTAATAGCTCACTGGTCGAGCGGGCCTGCGCCCAAGATGTAACGGGGCTCAAGCATGGTACCGAAGCTTAGGATTTGCACTTTAGTGCAAGTGGTAGGGGAGCGTTCTTTCAGGGAAGAAGCCTGACCGTAAGGACAGGTGGACTTGAAGGAAGTGCTTATGCTGACATGAGTAGCGATAAAGCGGGTGAGAATCCCGCTCGCCGAAAACCCAAGGTTTCCTGGGGAAGGTTCGTCCGCCCAGGGTAAGTCGACACCCTAAGCCGAGGCCGAAAGGCGTAGGTGATGGGAAACAGGTTAATATTCCTGTACCACCGCACTCGCGTTACCACCGAAGGGGGGACGCAGAAGGGCAGGTCAGCCGGGTAATGGATGTCCCGGTTTAAGCGTGTAGGCGGGGAGCCCAGGCAAATCCGGGTTCCCATTAAAACGCCGAGGCGTGACGACGAGGCCGCTTTAGGCCGAAGTGACTGATCCCACGCTGCCGAGAAAAGCCCCTAGGGAGTTAGTGAGGTGAACGTACCGCAAACCGACACAGGTGGGTGAGGAGAGAATCCTAAGGCGCGTGAGAGAACTCTGGCTAAGGAACTCGGCAAAATAACACCGTAACTTCGGGAGAAGGTGTGCCCTCCCGTGTGAAAGGACTTGCTCCTGGAGCATAAGAGGGTTGCAGAGAAATGGCGGTAGCGACTGTTTATCAAAAACACAGGACTCTGCTAAGTCGCAAGACGATGTATAGGGTCTGACGCCTGCCCGGTGCCGGAAGGTTAAGGAGAGAGGTTAGCGCAAGCGAAGCTTTGAACCGAAGCCCCGGTAAACGGCGGCCGTAACTATAACGGTCCTAAGGTAGCGAAATTCCTTGTCGGGTAAGTTCCGACCTGCACGAATGGCGTAACGACTTCCGCACTGTCTCAGCCAGAGACTCAGCGAAATTGAAGTGGCGGTGAAAATACCGTCAACCCGCGACAAGACGGAAAGACCCCGTGAACCTTTACTATAGCTTGGCAATGGATTTCGGGTCAGCATGTGTAGGATAGGTGGGAGACAATGAAACCGGGACGCTAGTTTCGGTGGAGTCAACCTTGAAATACCACCCTTGCTGTTCTGGGATTCTAACCTGGATCCGTAATCCGGATCAGGGACATTGCCTGGTGGGTAGTTTGACTGGGGCGGTCGCCTCCCAAAAAGTAACGGAGGCGCGCGAAGGTTCCCTCAGACGGATTGGAAACCCGTCGTCGAGTGCAAAGGCATAAGGGAGCTTAACTGCGAGACAAACAAGTCGAGCAGATGCGAAAGCAGGTCTTAGTGATCCGGCGGTTCCGCATGGAAGGGCCGTCGCTCAACGGATAAAAGGTACTCCGGGGATAACAGGCTGATACCCCCCAAGAGTCCACATCGACGGGGGTGTTTGGCACCTCGATGTCGGCTCGTCACATCCCGGGGCTGGAGCAGGTCCCAAGGGTTCGGCTGTTCGCCGATTAAAGTGGTACGCGAGCTGGGTTCAGAACGTC
>SCTA01000043.1 GCA_004322275.1 bacterium | reverse complement strand
CCCCTCACGCCCCCGCCGCAGCGACCGGTCGCTCGTAGAGCGAGCGGCTCCTTCCGGGCCGATTTCTTGGGTACTTCTTTCTAAAAGAAGTACCAAGGGGAGTGGGGCAGAGCCCCACAAAGTGTAAACAGGCGGGCCGAGCCCGCCCTACATAACCGGATTCCCGCGAGTTCGCGGGAATGACAGGTAAAAGTATTTCTACTTTGAAGGCAGGTCATGAAGAAAAATACATTCTATGGTCTTGTTCTGATATTGGCGTTCATCCTTGTGGCTGCGCCGTGGCTCGCGTCCCCGGCGGCTGCCGCCGATCTGAAACCGGCCAGGGTCGACGATGCGAGCGAGAAGGTCTTCGTCGTCATCGATCCGAAGGCGAGTATGACAAACGATCTGTTCATCGCAAATGTTAAACAGGCCCGCGCTTACGTCGCCAAAAACAAGGCCGGATGGAGCGGTAACTGGTCCATCGCCTTCTTCGCCGACGCGAAATATGCCTTCGACAAGGAAGACGGCAAGGTGAAGCAGTACGTCGCAGACAAGAGCTGGCACAACAGCTTTCTTGCGGAGTACAGCAACAAGGCGAAAACATTGGTATTTTTCCCAATGGATATTTCGATGAAAGAGGAAATAAAGGTCGATTAGCCGACCGGATTCCCGTTTTCAGGAATGACGGAAAAGGTTTTGTCGGCTTTCGTACCTCAAGCCGACCTACAATTTATAAGGAAACAGATATGGAATACTCCAAGCTCTTCATAACCACCCTCCGGGAAGACCCCGCCGAGGCGGAAGTCATAAGCCACAAGCTGATGTTTCGCGCGGGGCTTATCCGCAAGCTGGCGGCCGGTATCTACACTTACATGCCCGCCGGGCTCCGCAGCCTTCGGAAGATAGAGAAGATCATCCGCGAAGGGATGAACAACGCCGGTGCGCAGGAGGTGCTGATGCCCGCCGTCCAGCCCGCCGAACTCTGGGAGGAATCGGGGCGGTGGGATTACTACGGCAAAGAGCTGCTCCGCTTCAAGGACCGCCACGGCCGCGACTACTGCATGGGGCCGACCCACGAGGAGGTCATCACCGATCTCGTCCGGCGCGAGGTGCGCTCCTACCGGCAGCTTCCGGCGAACCTCTACCAGATTCAGACTAAGTTCCGCGACGAGATACGCCCGCGCTTCGGCGTGATGCGCTCCCGCGAGTTCATAATGAAGGACGCCTACTCCTTCGACACCGATAACGCCGGGGCCGAGGAGAGCTACGGGAAGATGAAGGAGGCCTACAACTCCATCTTCCGGCGCTGCGGCCTCAAATTCGTCGCGGTCGAGGCGGATTCGGGAGCCATCGGCGGCAGCTTTTCCCACGAGTTCATGGTTCTCGCCCTGTCCGGCGAGGACGAGATCGCGGCTTGCGAGTGCGGCTACGGGGCGAACGTGGAGAAGGCGGAGGTGACCCACGACCACGTCGAGCCCGACCGCTCCTGCACGCCGGGGCTCCAGCTCTGCGACACACCGGATGTCCGCACCATCGAGGAGGTGGCGGATTTCTTCCAGGCCGCCCCCCACGAGCTGGCGAAGACCCTTGTCTTCACCACCGACAAGGGGGTCATCGCCGTCTGCGTGCGCGGCGACCACGAGGCGAACCCGGCGAAGGTGAAAAACCTCGTGGGAGCCAACATCGCCGAACTGGCCTCCGAGGAGGACGTCCGAAGGGCCACCGGCGCGCCGACCGGCTTCGCCGGGCCGGTGGGGATAAAGGTCCCCGTCTACCTCGACCGCGCCCTCAGGTGCACCGCCTCTTTCATCTCCGGCGCGAACAAGGCCGACGTTCACTACCGGAACATCGTCCCCGGCAGGGATTTCGAGCCCGCGGGGTGGGCGGACCTTCGCTTCATCAAGGCGGGCGACCCCTGCCCGAGGTGCAAGACCCCCGTCACCGTCGCCCGCGGAATAGAGGTGGGCCACATCTTCAAGCTGGGGACCAAGTACTCCGAAAAGCTGGGGGCGGTCTACCTCGACGCGGAGGGCAAGGAGCAGAACATCGTCATGGGGTGCTACGGCATAGGCGTCGGACGGACGCTGGCCTCCTCCATCGAGCAGAACAACGACGAGAACGGCATCATCTGGCCCGTCCCCATCGCCCCCTGGGAGGTGATAATCCTCCCGCTGCAGGTCAAGGACGAGGAGACGATGGCCGAGGCGAGAAGGATAGAGAGCAAGCTCGAAAAGCTGGGGGTCGAGGTGCTTCTGGATGACCGCGACGAGCGGCCCGGCGTAAAGTTCAAGGACGCCGACCTCCTCGGGATACCCCTGCGCATCACCCTGGGCTCGCGCGGCCTCAAGGAAGGGCTGGCCGAGGTGAAGGAGCGCGCCACCGGGATAGAGTCGAAGGTCGGGCTGGCCGATATCGTGCCGACCGCCTTCCAGTGGGTCACGGAGCGCCGCTGATGAAGGGGAAAGACCGGATTATCTTCGCGCTGGACGTGGACAACTCCGCCGATGCCCTCCTGTGGGTGGCCAGACTTTCCGGCAGAGTTGGAGTTTTCAAGGTTGGGCTGGAACTCTTCGTCTCCGCCGGGCCTTCCCTCGTTGAACAGATTGTAGGCAAGGGCGAGAAGGTCTTTCTGGACCTGAAGTTCCATGACATTCCCGCCACGGTCGCGGGGGCGGTGAGAAGCGCTTCCTCCCTCGGAGCCTTCATGATTAACGTCCACGCCCTCGCAGGAGGGGATGCTCTGAAACGAGCCTCCGAAGCGGTACGGGAAGGGGCGGCGAAAGCCGGGAAGGTTCCTCCCAAGCTGCTTGCGGTGACGGTTCTCACCAGCCACTCGCAGGGGACTCTCGACGAACTTGGGGTAAAGGGAACCCCCGCCGAGGCCGTGGAGCGTTTCGCCCTCCTCGCCAAAGCTTCGGGCGCGGACGGCGTTGTCGCCTCGCCGCTGGAGGCGGGAGCCATACGCAGCCTCTGGAGCGGCGGGCTTATCGTCACCCCCGGAGTGCGCCCGGCGGGAGCGGGGGCGAACGATCAGAACCGCATCGCCACCCCGGCGGGAGCGGTAAAGGCCGGGGCCGATTACCTAGTGATAGGAAGGCCGATAAGGAGCGCCGAAGAACCCAGACTGGCCGCCGGGGAGATAGCTTTGGAGATCGACGGGATTTTGGCATGAAAGAGTGGCTTTACGGAAAGCGCACCGTCCTCGAACACCTCCAGACCCTTCCCGACACCTGCGAGCGGCTGGTAGTGGCGAAGGGAATTAAGCCCGACCCCGAGATACTGGAGGCGGCAAGAGTAGCCGGTGTCGCCGTCGAGGAGCTGCCGCGCGAGAAGCTGGACGCGCTGGCGGTCGGCGGCAACCATCAGGGGGTATGCCTTCGGGTCGGCGGGTGGGAATACGCCGAACTCGATACCTTAATAGAACGGACCCGGAGGCCCGGAGCCGTCCCTATCCTCTTTATCCTCGATTCGGTTCAGGATCCGCGCAACCTCGGCGCTGTCGCCCGCGTCGCCGACGGAGTGGGCGCGGGGGGACTGATTATCCCCAAGGACAGGGCGGCGGGCCTCACCGCCTCGGCGGCGAGGAGCGCGGCGGGGGCGCTGGCCTCCATCCCGGTGGCTCAGGTGGTCAACGTCGCCCGCACGATACGGGAACTGAAGGACGAGGGATTTTTCGTCATGGGCACAGCGCCGGAGGGCACGGAGCTTTTCAAGGCGAAGATATTTTTCCCCCTCGTCATCGTCCTCGGCGCGGAGGACAAGGGGCTTAGGCCGAACGTCGCCGCGAACTGCGACATCCTCGCCTCTCTGCCGATGGAGGGAAAGGTTTCCTCCCTCAACATCAGTGTAGCCGCAGGAGTTTTCGGCTATGAGGCGCTGAGACGTTTCAGGGCGCAGTCTTAGCTTATCCGCGCCCGGGGCTTCTATCCGATGCGTTGTATGGACAAAGCCTTGGTGAATGGGTTTTGAATCGGCAAACTATTTCGCCGAAAGAGTAAGCCGAACTGAAAGGATGCGCCGGATATTTTTGCCCTTGACACCTTCGGGTTGGGTAAGCTAGCATCCACCCTCCTTCTGCTGGGAGGACTGGCACTGGCACGCCAAAAGGCCGGATTTACGCTGGCGTAGCTCAAGGGTAGAGCAGCTGATTTGTAATCAGCAGGTTGCGGGTTCAATTCCCATCGCCAGCTCCGGGAATACAATATTCGTAAGGCTGTGGTGGGGTTCCCGAGCGGCCAAAGGGAGCAGACTGTAAATCTGCCGGCGTTAGCCTTCGGAGGTTCGATTCCTCCCCCCACCACCACAGCATTGCGGGATTTAGCGGGAGTAGCTCAGTTGGCTAGAGCGTCAGCCTTCCAAGCTGAGGGTCGCGGGTTCGAGCCCCGTCTCCCGCTCCATATTAAAGTTTAAAGCCTGGTAAACGGGTTAAACGGCGGGGTTTTTTGCCGCCCCGGTTTTTACGGGCCCACATAGCTCAGTTGGCAGAGCACATCCTTGGTAAGGATGAGGTCATCGGTTCAATTCCGATTGTGGGCTCCAGTATTCGCTTGTGTAGCGGCCCTTCGGCGGCTTGCCGGTGGGTCTTTCTCCGTTTCTCCGGACATGTGAGGGGAGTGGATAAAAATGGCCAAGGAAAAATTTGAGAGGACTAAGCCTCACGTCAATATCGGGACGATAGGGCACGTTGACCACGGCAAGACGACGCTGACGGCGGCGATAACCCGCGTTCTGGCGAACCGTGGC
>SCTA01000042.1 GCA_004322275.1 bacterium | reverse complement strand
CCGGGCTGAGTTTTGGGCCACCTTTTGCTCACTCAAAAGGTGGCTAGGAGCGCGAGGCAAAGCCTCGCAAGTTGTAAATCGGCGGGCCGAGCCCGCCCTACAGAACTACCCCTGGTTCCTGCTTTTGCGGGAATGACAATACTCCCAAAGCAAGCAGACAGCATATCCATCCCTCCAACGACCAATAGTATCCGCCAATCCCCCAATAAAAATATCTTCCCCGGTTTGACGCTTCGTGACCGGGTGTTAATGTTGATTGTGGGACGAAACGGGATCGCCGTGGAAGGGCGAATCCCGGTCTTTCGGCGGGTTTCTTTCGACTATTTTTAAAGGTAGAGAGCGAGAAAAGGAGAACTTGTCATGGCGAGAAAGTACATCGATTGCCGCGAAGTGCCCGGGTCGAAATGTTCCGTAACCCTGGCTGCCGACACCGAAGAGGATTTGATGGAGGTGGCGATGCTGCACGGGGTGAAATCCCACGGCATGAAAGACGACGCCGAGACGCGCAAGATGATCAAAAAGGCCTTCCATACCGGCTGCCCGAAGTGCGACTGAGAACGCTTCAAAGACATCGGCGAAAAACCCCTGTGAGTTTTCTCGCAGGGGTTTTCCCGCCGTAGGGCAGGGGGATTTTTTTGCTTACGAATATTTGGCGATCACAAGGAGCCGGTTATGAATCCTGTGGGCTGGTTTGAGATTCCGGTGAACGATTTCGACAAGGCGAAGAAGTTCTACGAGGGCGTCTTCGGCGTCGAGATTTCGGTGAACGTGGTGGGGCCGCTGAAGATGGGGTGGTTCCCTATGGACAACATGGACAAATACGGCGCGACGGGGTCGCTGGTGCAGGGCGTCGGCTATACTCCCTCGTCCTGCGGCGTGATAATCTACTTCTCCGTGCCCGACATCGAGGCGAGCCTCAAGAAGGTGGAGGCTCTCGGCGGAAAGACGCTGCTGGCGAAGACCGATATCGGCGAGTACGGCTTCATGGCCCATTTCCTGGATACCGAGGGCAACCACGTAGCCTTTCACACCGCGGCGAAGATGTGATTTAGCTGACGGTCACTTCGGCTTTCCCCAAAGCTCCCGGAGCCTGTCGTCCCTCCCGCAGCCGGACCTGTAGAAGCGGTAGCGAAGCGGGTTTTTGCGGTAGTAGTGCTGGTGGTACTCCTCCGCCGGGTAAAAGGCCGAGGCCGCCGTTATCTCCGTCAAAACCGGGCTTGGAAGGATCTTCGAGCGGTCGAGAGCTGTCTTCGATTCCTCGGCGAGCTTTCGCTGTTCTTCGCCGCTGTAGAAGATGGCGCTACGGTACTGGCTGCCCACGTCGCAGAACTGCCTGTCTGCCACCGTCGGGTCGATGTTTTTCCAGAAGACGTCGAGGAGCTTCTGATAGCTCACCTTCGCGGGGTCGTAGACCACCTTAACCGCCTCGGCGTGGCCGGTGACGCCGGAGGAGACCTCCTCGTAAGTCGGATTGACCTTGCGCCCGCCGGTGTAGCCGGACGTTACCGAGATAACTCCGTCAAGCTCGTCGAAGGGGTGCTCCATGCACCAGAAACACCCGCCCGCGAAGATGGCGGTCTCGTAAGTTTTTTCGCCCGTTGCCGCGAATGATATCCGGGCCGCAACCAGAATAAGGGTAACGGCGTATACAGTCAGTAGAGTTTTCATTTTCTCACCAATCCAGCCTTTCCTGTGGAGAGATACTGAGGAAGTCTGCTTCAAGGGTATCACCATACGGGAGGTTGTGAAGCGGATTCCATCCGGTTTCAGACTGGTATGGCGGGGGGTGAAAGCTCCCGCCCGGCAGCGCGGTTTTTGCTTTGGGTTTGCGGGGCCCGGCAAGGTTGCTATATATTAAGGACGATTTACGTGCGATTTTAGTTCCCTGCGGCACGCTGCGGGGAGACGCGCAGAACAATGAACAGGTTTTCTTCCGGGATTTAAATTATTGGCAAGCTTTCGCGCTTTCGGCATAGCCAATTCCAGCCGCCAGCTTCCCGCCGGTCTTTTGACGGGCTTTTTCGGCCTTATGCTGATAATTGGAGCCTGGAGCGGCATCTTTTACCTTACCGCGCGCGACCATAGGGAGGAAACCGGGCGCATCCGGAGCGAAAACGCCATCATGGCGCGCGCCTTCGAGGAATACGCCAGGCGAGTCATGAGGACGGCGGACAACGCGCTTCTCTACCTGAAAAAAGAATATGAGAAAAACGGCGCCGTTTCGGAAAGCATGAGAAGTTTCGGCGAGTTGACCAAAGAGGATCTCTCCGCCGTCCAGGTCGCCCTCTCCGACAAGGACGGCTTTCTCGTCTACAGCGCGGTTCCCCTTAAAGGCCCTCTGAACATCTCCGACCGCGAGCACTTCCAGGTCCATCTCAAGGACCCGGACGCGGGGCTCTTCGTAGGCAAACCCCTCAAAACCCAGGCAACGGGCACCTGGTCTTTTTTCCTTAGCAGGCGGCTCGACAACCCGGACGGCTCCTTCGCCGGGATTGTCTCCTTAGGGCTCGACCCTTTCTACTTCGGAAAGGTCTACGACAACATCATCCTGGGCGATTTTCGGTCCGGGCTCATCGTGGGAACCGACCACATCGTCAGGGTGCGCATAAGCCCCGCCACCAAAATGGTCGGCGACGACATAAGCGGCTACAGCCCGGTTTTCAGGGAGGCCGCCCAGAGCTCCGTCGGCCATTACGAACTCATCTCCGCCGTGGACAACAAGGAGAGAATGGCGAGCTATCGCGCCATGCCGGATTATCCGCTGATTGTAATAGTATCCATCCTGAAGGGTCCGGCGCTGGCTAATTTCGAGAGCAGAAAAAAGGTTTACCACACCGGAACCTTGATCTTCTCTGTCTTCGTCGCGGGATTCTGCTTCTTTTTAATCCGCGCCGAG
This sequence comes from bacterium, assembly GCA_004322275.1. Classification (NCBI taxonomy): domain Bacteria; species bacterium. Next base: position 17,145 of record SCTA01000042.1, on the reverse strand, counting down.
ATACGCTCGAAGAAAAGCAGCCTTACGGTTCAAAGAGAGCTTGTAGAGAGGAAAAAGGCCGAAGACGCCCTGCGGGTCAGCGAGAAGCGCTTCCGCGAGCTGGCGAGGATGCTTCCCGAGATAGTCTTTGAAATGGACGAAGCCGGAATGGTCACTTTCGTCAATGAGCAGGCTTTCAAGGTCACGGATTTTACCAAGAAGGATATTCAAAACGGTTTTCCCGCAGTCAATTTCCTGGTGCCGGAAGAGAGGGAACGCGGCGCAAAGGCCATAAAGGACATTCTCGGGGGCGCTCTCAGCCGGGGTTTGGATTTCACTTTATTGGGCAAGAACGGCGCGACTTTCCCCGTAATGATCTTTGCCTCTCCGATTCTGGACGAAGGACAGGCGTCGGGACTGCGGGGAATAATAGTCGATGTCAGCAGGCTGAAAGAGACCGAGGCGAAGCTTATTCAGGCCCAGAAAATGGAGGCGGTCGGAATCCTGACCGGCGGCATCGCCCACGACTTCAACAACATAATCCAGGCGATCTCGGGTTTTCTGAACCTCTCCCTCATGTCCGGCAAGCTTGACGAGAAAAACGAGGATTGGCTTAAAAAGGCCGACGCCAGCTGCTCACGCGCTGCCGAGCTGGTCCACGGGCTCCTTACCTTCAGCAGGAAGAAGGAACTACGGCTCCAGAGCGTGGACATGAACGCGGAGATAAAAAATTCCGTAGCCATTCTGGAGCGGACCCTTCCGCAGACGCTCGGCATAGAGCTGTCCCTCGCCGAGGAGATACTCTGCGTCAAAGCCGACCCGATTCAGGTGGAGCACATTCTCCTCAACCTCGCCTCCAACTCCAACGACGCCCTCGGGGGGAGGGGAAAGATACGCATCTCAACGCGGAGCTTCGAGATAAGAGAGCCGGTCAAGGGGTGGCAGGTGGAGCCCGGAAGGTATGTGCGCCTGAGCGTGGAGGACGACGGCGAAGGGATGGACGAAGACACGATCCGCCATATCTTCGACCCTTTTTTCACGACAAAGGAGGTCGGCAAGGGCACCGGACTCGGCCTCGCCATCGTCTACGGACTGGTCAAGGAGCACGGCGGGTACATAGAGTGCGTGAGCAAAAAGGGTGTCGGCACGGCCTTTCACCTTTATTTTCCGGCAACCGGCGAGTGCCCCGCTTTTGTTCCCTCCTTCATGAAGGAGGGAACCGCCCCCTCGGAGAGAAAGCCCACGCTGCTCGTCGCGGACGACAACGAAGGAGTACTGGAAACGGTCTCCGAAGCCCTTAAAAACGAGGGAATGCTGGTGTTCGAGGCCGCCAGCGGCGAGGAGGCGCTGGACCTCTACCGCCAAAATCAGGGCATAATAGACCTCGTGGTTCTCGACGTGGGCATGCCCGGCATGGGCGGCCTGCAGTGCCTCAAGGAGCTTCGCAGGATAAACCCCTCCTGCAAGGTCATCATCGCCACCGGTTATGCCCTTCCGGCGGTGCCCGCCGACGACGAAGGGCGTTTTGCGGATTCCATATTGTCGAAACCGTACAGATTAAACGAACTTATCGAAGAGATATTCAAGGTCGCCGGACAGCGGTAGAGTTACCGGCTTTGGGAGAGCGAGTTAGAAAATGAGAAACTGTTCGGGAGAATTAATCGACGATAAATTCGGCTTTCAGTGGTTCGGGTGGCTTTTCGGAGTTGTCTTTTTAGCCGTGAGCGTAGTTATCGGGCAATACAACTACCTCCTCTTCCACAGCATCGTGGAGATTGCCGCCATAGTGGTGTCCTGTTGCATCTTCACCCTCGCGTGGAACGCCTGTCTTAAAATGGAGAACAGCTTTTTCGTTTTTCTGGGCGTGGCGCACCTCGTCATAGCGATAATCCAGACGCTTCACACCCTTGCCTACAAAGGGATGGGCGTATTCCCCGGAGCGGGTTCCAACCTGCCCACCCAGCTTTGGGTGGGAGCGAGGTACGTGGAAGCCGCAGCCCTTCTCGCCGCTCCCTCTCTCCTCACGCGCCGGGCGCCGCCCCTCGCCCTGGTTGCGGTCGGCTTTCTGGTCCTCGCCGGAGTCACCGGCGCCATCTTCGCCGGCGTTTTCCCCGACTGCTTTATCGAGCCCACAGGCCTTACCGCCTTTAAAAAGGTCAGCGAGTACGTCATCTGCCTTGTCATGGCGGCAGCCCTGTACCGTTTCTGGAGAAACAGGGAGCGCTTCTCGCCCAGGACCTTCCAGTTTCTCGCGGCGTACATAGTGGCGACGATTCTTGCGGAAATCTTCTTCACCTTCTACATAAGCGTCTTCGGAATATCCAATTTCGCCGGGCATCTGCTAAAAACTGTCGGGGTCCTGTTTCTTTTCGAGGCGACGGTGGCTTCGGCTATACGGCAGCCCTTCGAGGTGCTGTACCGCGAACTCGACGAGAGCCGCAGGGCTCTGGGCATCGAAAGGGACTCGCTGAAAAAGGCGCTGGAGGAGGTGAAGGCTCTCAGCGGCCTTCTGCCGATTTGCGCCAGCTGCAAGAAGATACGCAACGACAAGGGGTACTGGGAGCAGATTGAAACCTACGTCTGCGAACATTCCGAGGCCAGATTCAGCCACGGAGTGTGCCCGGAGTGCATGCAAAAGCTTTACTCCGAATATTCCAAAGATTAGTTTTCGCCCTCCTGCAGCAGTGGGCCATGAAATAAACCCCTGCGGCGCAGACCCCGGAAGGGCGCTAGCGGCCCTTTCCGGGGCAAGCACAAAACAGGTCAGTCATTCCACGAGGAAACCACAAACCGCAGTTGCCCGGAAACGCCCGGCTCGCTCTTGCTGTCGAACGGGACCGCCATCTGCAGCTTGCCGCTCTCAAGCGTCTCGTAGGAAAGCGATCGGCTGGCGCGGCCGAGGTTCTCACTCTGCCAGTCGAAAGTAACCGCCCATTCGCCACCCGCCGTTTGCGGCGGGATCATTTCAACCACCAGCGTATCCCGGAACATATATCCGCCTTCAAAATGCGAATCCGGCCAGAATTTGCGCTCAACCTCGTAATCCGGCACGCGAACCCCGAGTGTCAGGCCGTAAGCCAGCGAAGGGCGCACCTTGCTTATGCGGGCGCGGTTGGAGAGGAACACGGAAGACAAAAATATGCTTCTGGCGCTTTTTTTCTTCGGGTCCACCAGATCCTGATGGCTTCGGCAGGCAACCGAGTCCTCTTCCGCCACGCGGCGCGTCAGAGTCCAGCGCTTGCCCCGGGGCGAAGCCAACAGCTCGAACTGGTAAAGGGCGTTGACCGGCTTTCCCTGGATATCGGGCGGGAGCTGTACCGTCTCCACGTCCAGCCATACGTCGACCCGTATGTCCCCGAAGAGGAAGCGCGTGAGGTTCTGGTAAGCCTCCTCGCTGTTTACAATGCCGAAGTAGCCCGAGTGGGAACGGTAGGCGTAGGCCGTGGCGCACGGGGCGGATACCTGCCCGTCGGCGTTTACGCCCCAGACCGAAGCGTTCTCGATTTTGACCAGACCGTCGCTGCCGTGACCGGCGAAGGCCCTGGACATGCCCATAGCGACCTCGTAATCCGCCCGGTTCGTGCCCACCATGCAAAAAAACCGGTCGGACGGAAAGGAGTCTTCAAAAATCCAGTCCACGCGCCCGGTTTTTTTGTAGATGGACTCCAGCTTGAGGTATCTGGACATATACTCACGGTTGAAATTGTTCATGTCAGCGGCGCTAAGCCACTTCGGGACGTTGATGCCGGCCATTTCAATGCCGTTGTGGGGCGTCGCGTAGGTGAACACTTTGTCCACGCTGAGCCGGGCGTTTTTATCCCCGAGTTCGGGGTTTTGCAGGAAAGCGCGGCAGACCAGCCCTCCCATAGAGTGCGCGACCAGGTAACAGCGAAAGTTTTCAGCCGTAACGCCGCTTTGGGGGTGAGCGCAGACCAGATCGCGAACGCGGAGAATAAGTTGGCTCAACCCTTTTGCAAAGTCAGCGATTTCCGGAGTCTTGCCCGTGCCCAGCAGGGTCGAGGCCTGATCGTAATAGCGGTAGATTACAATCGATCTGGGAGGAATAGCGCCCTCCCAGTCGTCATCCATTATATCCAGCCCGTTTTCGTAAACATCCGAATATTCGTAGTCGGAGGTGAGACGCAGCACGGGAGACTCAAAAATGAATTTCTTGGCGGGTTTGTCCTTGTCCGGCGTGGCGCGGTACACCGTAGAGCCGAGATTGAAACCGCAGAAAGGATCGGCGGTGGTCTCGTTCTGCTCACCCTCGGTCATGGCGTAGCCGCGGACGTAAATTATCGGGTAAAAGGGAGCGTTCGGGTTTTCCATGATTTCCTCCTCGCCTGTGGTCTGTTTAAATGTTTCTGAAATACTAGCATTGAATTTTTATGCCGCAATAATCTGACGGCAAAACAAAAAAAGCCAACCCCGCCGGGATTGGCTTTCTTTCGTATCGAGGGAATAGACGGTTTGCCAATCAGGTCGAGTTAAGGAACCCTAAGCCCCGTGGCTTTGAAAAAGGTATAGCAGAAGACCCCGTCCGCTTCGGCGGCCCTTTTGAGCCCTGCGATTCCCTTCTCCCACTCGGCTTTTGTCGCCATCTTCCGGGCGAGAGCCTTTTCCCGTACGCCCTCGATCATCGAAGTGAAGGTGTTTTTCGTGAAACCCTCTACCAGTTGCGGGCGGGAGGAGTCCACGTAGACCATGCGAGGGGAGACGCGCACGTCTTCAAACCCGGCTCCGGTAAGAAGGGGATAAAGCTCCCTGCCGATATTGGCGTTGCCGCCGTTCTCGGCCTGTAGAGCTACCTGGCACCCGATGACCCTGCGGGCGTCGGGATTGTCCGGGTGAAAAAACACCGAGCCGTGGTCGCCCTCGATTACGGTAATCGTTCCCCCCGGCCTCAGGATGCGTTTGAGACGGGTGAGCGCTCTTACCGGGTCGGGAAGATGTTCGAGGACGAAACATATGAATACGTGGTCGAAACCGGATTCGGGGAAGGGGAGGTCGAAGAGGTCGCCCTGTTTGAAGGTCACGTTCGGAACGCCGGTGAGTTTTTGCCTCGCCTCGGCGAGGCTTTTTTCCGAGATATCGACGCAGGTGATTTTGGAGCGGGGATTTTTTTCGGCGAGAAAGACGGTCTGCGCGCCGACGCCGCACCCCGCCTCAAGTATCTCGCTTCCCTCCGGGAAGACGGAATCGTGGTGCAAGAGAGCGGACAGGGTGTTGGCCTGATCGCACAGCCTCTCGCCCTCCCTCGCCGCGTAGCCGTGAACGTACCCGCTCTCATCCATGCCGTCTCTCCTCGCAAAGTGTCGAGGGAAAAATAAGCACCCGAGGCGCGGGAGTCAACAAACCATCGGCTTAAAGCTATTTGGCTGCCTGTTTTTGCTGCTTGAGGAAGGCTTCCATGTCCATGTAGACAAAATCCCACATATGGCCGTCGAGATCCTCGAAGCCGCGCGAATACATGAAGCCGTAATCCTGCGGCTCGCCCGGCTTCGCGCCCGCCGCGACGGCCTTCTTAACAATTTCGTCCACCTTCTCGCGGTCTTCCACGGTAAGGCTCACTATCGCCTCGGTGCATCTGTGCGCCTCGCAGATAGGCTTTTTGATGAAGGTAAGAAAGAACGGCTCCACAAGCAGCATGGCGAAGATGTTCTCGCCCAGTATCAGGCAGGTGGCGTTTTCGTCGGTGAATTTCGGGTCGAAGGAGTAGCCGAGTTTCGTGAAAAACTCCACCGACCGCTTGAGGTCTTTAACGGAAAAGTTCAGGAAGATCTGGGTAGCCATCTGTCATCCTTTGCGCGCGGGTTAACTCTGTGCTGACTGAAGTCTAGCGCAGGGCGAAAGATAGTCCAGAAGGCGATGCGCTGCATTCGCTATTGTCCGGGCAAGGGCTTATCGCCTATCCTTCTGCCATGAGTGATTCTCCGATAGGCATTTTCGACTCGGGAGTAGGGGGGCTGTCCGTGCTGCGCGACATCGCGGCGCTTATGCTCTCCGAAAACCTCCTCTACCTCGCCGATCAGGCGAACGTCCCTTACGGGCATCGGCCGCTGGAAGAAGTGCGCGGCTTTTCGGAGGGGATTACCCGCTTTTTGCTCGCGAAAAAGGCGAAGCTTGTCGTCGTGGCCTGCCACACCGCTTCGGGCGCGGCGCTCTATTCTTTGAGGGAGAGTTTTCCCGGCGTTCCCTTCGTCGGCATAGAGCCCGCCGTAAAACCCGCCGCGCTTGGTAGCCGTGTGAAGGCGATTGGCGTTCTCGCCACTCCGGCCACCTTCGAGGGGCCGCTTTTCGCCCGCGTGGTGGAGCAGTTTGCAAAAGACGTGCGCCTCGTCGGCAGGACCTGCCCCGGCCTCGTGGAGATAATCGAAGCGGGGGAGGTTAACGGGGAGCGGATTCGCCGCTACCTCGAAGGGGTATTGCACCCTTTGCTTGAAGAGGGGATTGACGCGCTCGTGCTTGGCTGCACTCATTACCCCTTCGCGCTTGAGACGATAAGAGAGATAGTCGGCCCCGGAGTCGCGATAGTGGACCCTTGCCCCGGGGTCGCCCGGCAGGTAAAGCGCGTGCTGGAAGAGAGGGGGCTTTCCGGGTCAGGCGAGGGCGCGGGAGAACGCCGCTACTTCACCAGCGGCGCCTCCGAGGGACTGGAAAAGGCGCTGAGACTTCTCCTCTGCCAGGAAGCCCCCGTAGGCCGCGTCCGCTGGCTGGACGGCGAACTGGAGGAAGTTTAAAAGCCGGGGAATAAACAACCCCCTGCGCCGCAGGAACGGAGCGCAGGGGGCGAAGGAGAATGCGGGTAGTGGCGGGGCGTCAGCGCTTTAGAAACGTCAGGCAATCGGGTTGGTTGTGCTTCATCGCCACGTGAACGCCCTCGGCCGAGCATTCGAGATTCTTGTTGTGGGAGCAGTCGCTCATCTTGCATGCGCCGACGAAGGTCTTCGCCTCCTTTACGCCGCCGCAGATCGGCAGATGCGTAAAGGTGTCGCACATCGGATCGCTCCCCTGACCGATGGTTATCGCCATCGTGTGGCACGTCGCATCCTTGTTGTAAGAGCAACTCTTCACCTTGCAGTCGAGAACGTGGGGTATCTTCATCGCCATGACTCGCGCTCCTCTCCGCCCAAAACGGGCCGTAAAGATGTGTCGCTTAGGAAGTTACTGCCGGAAAAACCAAAGTCAAGCACAGGGAGAACAATTTCGCCCAAACGGCCTGTCAGGGATTTTCCGGCTCCTTCTGGCGTTGCCAGGGCCATCGTCCTTCAACTTCCAATTGGAGGGTCATGCTCAAAAAAGTCCGGATCAGCACGATCAACCCCAGTATCGACACATTCAGGAGGGTCGGGTCGCCGACTACGCTCCGGATGATGTCTCCCGCAATCAGAAACTCAAGGCTGAGCAGAATGGCGCGGCCAAGATCTTCCCGGAGCCTTCGATAGCGCTCACCCTCGTCCTGCGGATGCCTGAAGGCCGCGCGAACAAGGGCAAGGACCGCGCCCCCCGCGATGATCACTACGCCGACTGCATCGAGGATCAAACCAAGCGTGGCCATCAACTCTCGCAAAGTCGCCATTTCCGTTCTCTCCGCCCAAAGCTGAAAAAATGCTGAACAATCAAAGCTTGCCACTCACAAACAAAAAGCCAACCCCCAAGGGCTGGCTTTGTTCGCAGAAAATGCCTTGCGCGGCTCAGGGAACAACTACCACAGAGTACCCCTGAGCCTGATATCCCGAAACGGAAACAAAACCGTTAACCACATGGGTGATCTCCGGCAGGACCGAGGCGGGGGCGACCCCCATTACCTTAAGAGCATAGTCGCACACTTCGAGCGTAACGCCATCCGCTTTCATTTGCCGTAACGTTTCCGCAAACTTCTCCACTTCCGGCACTTCCTCAGGCTTGAATCCCGACCGGTCGGTGGAAAGCATTTTTACCGCCGGGCCGTGAAACACCACCACCGTGCGCGGCGGCTTGGGAAGCGCCCGGACGCTCTCCTCCTGATACACGTCTCTTACCGCCCAGAATACAATATTTGCAATTTTAGGGTTTCCCTGCGAAACGTCGAAAACCGTGTCGAGACCATTGACGCCTTTAAGAGCGGCATATTCCCCGGCGTTGGCGGCTCCGGCTGACAAGAAGATTGCCGCGGCAATCAGAAGGGAGGGGATTAAGAGCAACCATCTTTTTTCGGTTCTGCGCATTGTATTCTCCTCTCGCAGGTTTTAGGCCTTAGAAGAACCGCCAACCTCTGTCACCTCGGGACATTGCGGTTTCCTGCAGATTGAATACAAGGAGTCTAGCACCCCTGAGGAAAAGTCAAGGAGAGGGTTAAGAAATCATGAATGCACCATGCAATATGGCCTGCTTCGAGGAAATAAATAAAACCCCTTGCGTTCCAGATGGAGCACAAGGGGTTTATAGGAGAGAGCATTTTTACTCCGGGTTGCGACTCGGAATTTTAAAAACCTGACGAAACAAAGTATACGGCAGAGGTGGCGGGAGACGGTCCGCCGTCCGAAAATCGCCGCCTGAAATTACTTGGCTGTTACCTTGCCGTCCTTGATGATTACGGCGTACTTGTAGCCGGCACCGAAGTCTACGTCGGTGGAAAGCTCGCCCTTCACCACGACCTGATCGCCGACCTTTGCGACATCGTTGCTTGTAACGACTAAATCGTCGGTGCCGGCGGAGCCTGTGCCGTCCTTAATGTGAAACCAGTTGGTGCGCATGATTCCGCCGGAGAACTTGACGACCTTGCCGGTGATGGCGATGTTTTTACCCTTGAGAGCGGCTGTTTTTGTAAAAACGTCGGACACCGTGCAGTCGGTGTAAGAGGCCGCTTCGGAGGCTGCTTTTACCGCGGGCTCGGCGGCTTTGGTTTCGGAAAAACCGGCGGTGCAGGCGATGGTGACGAGGGACAAGACTACGGCTGCGGAAAGCAGGTGCTTCGTTTTCATGAGCAAAGACTCCTTTACTTGAATTGTGCGTCAATTTTTAAAATTCGGGTAATTTTCAACTCGGGCGGGCCGAGGTCACGCCGTTACGGTTCTTTTGCGACCGCACAACATATCCTCATTCCCGGACTTACACAACGCATGAATCCGCGGCTGAGGATCATGATCAAAGCGAAGACCCCGGATGAGGCCACAAGAGGGGCAAAAGAGAAGGCTCACTCATTCCGACCGATGGAGTAGATAGGGCAGGAAAGGCGGAATTTGCATGTTTCCTTGGGATGGCGGCAGCCCAGGCCCTCGCGCACCTCGAAAATATCTCCGAATTTCTGGCAGGTGAGGTACTTGCGGCCGGTGATGCCTTCAGCCTCGTTCTCTGCCTTCTCGTTGATCAGGGCAGGTTTGGTCTTTTCGTCCGTCATGGGATTCCTTGCTGTTGCTCGATTCATAATTTGGATAAAACTTACGGGCGAGGAAAGTTTTAACGAAACCTTAACGCCCCGAAGCGCGTCCAAAGGCTATCACAAACATACCAAACCGGGGCTGCAAAAAGAAAGCTCTGCAAAAAGCGAGGCTTAAGAGATGAAGAGAACCGGAAACCTTCTTGCCGCAATCGCGCTTTTGGGTGCATTCCTTTTCTTGTCGGGATGCTGCGGGATGTACCACCACCGTCATGTAGACAACTGCCCCCAGGCCGCCCCACAGGGTGACGCCAAACCCTGCTGCCCGGACACCGTCAAGCCCGCCGGAGGCGCACAGGGTAAGTAAACCCGTAAAATCGGTGCAACCGCTCGCATCAGAAAAGGACCATGCTTTGGCATGGTCTTTTTTCATTTTGGAAGCCCGGAAAGTTGCGAAAGGATGTAAAATTGTATAACTGAGTTAACAGCAACGGGCAGGAGCGGCATCATTGAAGAAAACCACCGCCTCCGGGGGTGCGCCGGAGGACCTAGCAACTATCCAGCAGCGTTTTAACGCAGCGATGGCGCGTTTCAACTCCCGAAAAAGTTACCGCTGGTTCGGGATTGCGGTCGCCACGGCCAACGTTTCACTCCAGGCCCTGCTCCTTTGGCGCCTTCGGGAGATACACTTGACGATCGGCGCCTGGATCGGAGCCCTTCTTGTAGCATATGTGCTGACTGATTTCATAAACGGGCTGGTGCACATGTACATGGACGCCAACGATCGCTACGATTCCTTTGCGGGCCCCCTGATAGCGAACTTTCACCTCCACCACCGGACTCCCCTCTACACGTCCCGGAGCCTGCCCGTTGTCTATTTCATGGAAAGCGGCTCCAAAGTCTGGCTGGTTCCCTGTCTCGCCGCGGTCCTCTGGCTTTCCGCGTCCGGCCACCTCGGTCCCTGGCTCGCCCACGTACTCGTTTTCACCGGGGTCCTCTCCTCCGTCGCCGAAGTCTCACACTACCTTTGCCACACCTCCAACTCACCCGTCGCAAGGGTTCTCGGAAACTCGGGCATACTTCTCTCCAAACGCCACCACGCAGCGCATCACCTAAAGGATAACGTCAGGTACGCTTTTCTTAACGGCCTCACAGACCCCTTGCTCGACCTCATCGCCGCAAAACTCTCCCCCGGCTACAAAAACCACACCGATCTCCATTATGCCGCCTACGAAACCAGCGAAAACAGCCGGTAAGTTGTGTAGGATCCTATGAGCCTTAGGGACGAGCGGCAGGGTCACCGGGAGCTGACCAGGCTGAAGGCCGACCGTGCAAGGGAAGTAAACCGGATAAAGGGATTGTTGGACGGTCAGGGGGTTGTTCTCGCTAAAAGGGGAAAGGCCGACGCCGACCTTTAGGAGTTGACGCTATGGGGCGGCTCTCCCCTGCCGGAAGGATTGAAGGAACGCATAAGGCGCGGGCAGGAGAGAATAAAGCTACGTGTAGAAAACCTACCTTAACAGTTTTTCACGAAATACTTAAAATCGCCGAAATGAAAAGGGCCGCCTCGTGGGAGAGCGGCCCTTTTGTTATTAACTGTAAGCGGCGCGGATTACTTGCCTTTCTGTTCCTCGGCGGCTTTCATCCTTTTGGCTTTTCTGCGGGCGCGGATGGCTTTGGTGTCGTCGTCCATGTCGGCGTAGGCGGCGTCCATAGCAGCTTCAAAGTTCGCTATTGAGCCCTTGCTGGCGGAGATGAAGGCGTCGGCATCGGCCTTGTTGGCGAAAGCCCACTTCGGACGGCTCGTCATTACTCCGCTTACGTCGCCGCCGATTACCCATGTCGCCTTTTCGGCGTCGATAAGCTCTTTTGTGTTGTAGTCGCCGACTTTTATGGCTACCGGGTCTTTGTCGATGGCGTTTGAGAGTTCGGTTGCCGCGCAGTGGATAGAGCAGGTGCCGGAAAAAGAGCCGTCGTCGTAGTCGATCAGCATGCGGCTGTGGGCGAATTTCTCGCGGTTCATCCCGCAGTATTTGCAGGACGGTGCTTTCGTCACGTCTTCGGCAGCCGCGAAAGCGGGCGCGCAGAAGGTTGCGATGGCGATCAGAGCGGCGAAAATCCAGATCAGGCGCTTCATGTTTTCCTCCTCAAAGCGGTGGCGGTATGGTCTCCCGCGCGGTGTCCTGAAACAATATACCCCATGTTTGCGGGGTATCAAGGAAAGCGAAGACACTAAGATTTTGGGACAATCGGCAGTCAACGCCAGAGCGCATGACAGATGGCGGGCACTTTTCTCAAAATACGATTTCCTCTTCCCTTCCGTCCCTGACCCCTTCTGGTATTCTTTTGGTGAGATATTTATTCACGTCAATAAAGGAGCCGAAGATGAAGAAGATACATATGCCCGCCGTGGCGCTTTTGTGCGTCTTTTCAACCTGCGCGTTCGCCGCTTCGGAGTTGGTGATGTACCCCAACAGGGGGCAGTCGATGGAGCAGATCGAGAAGGACAAGTACGAGTGCTACGTCTGGGCCAAATCGGAATCCGGCTACGATCCGCTGAATCTCGGCGACAAGAGCTCGCAGAGTTCCACAGTCCCGCCGCCGGAGCCCCAGCGCAGCGTGGGCAGCAGCGCCGCGAAGGGCGGCCTGGGAGGAGCGCTCCTCGGCGCGGGGCTCGGCGCTCTTTTGGGCGGCAAACGCGGTGCGCTCACCGGCGCGGCTATCGGCGGCATCGGGGGAGCGGTGGTCGGCAGCGAATCGCAAAAATCGGAGAACCAGAGGGAGGCCGAAAGGCAGCGGCTGAGCGAGCAGGCCCGCACGGAAGATGAAAAGCGCGACAAGTACGAGAGGGCCTTCTCTGCGTGCCTTGAGGGCAGGGGATACATAATTAAGTAAGGTTTTTGGGTGAAGACGTTCAGCAACTGCAGCAAGGGCGGGGTCTTTGGGACTCCGCCTTCGCTTTATTCCCGTTGCTGTTATTCGCAATTTTGTGTATCTTCCCGCTTCCCTGATGAAAAACTACTGCGCGTCTCCTTGTAACCGGCCCTTCTAGTTACGTTTTTCATGAATTCATATAGGAGAATTAGAATTGGCAAAGCAGTATCAGTACGTATACGTGATGAAGGGGCTCGGAAAGGTCTATCCTCCCAAGCGCCAGGTTCTGAAGGATATATGGCTCTCTTTCCTCCCCGGAGCGAAGATCGGCGTCCTGGGCCTTAACGGCTCGGGCAAATCCTCGCTGCTGAAGATTATGGCGGGGCTGGACAAGGATTTCATCGGCGAGGCGTGGGCAGCAGAGGGGCTTTCCGTGGGGTTTCTCCCGCAGGAGCCGCAGCTCGACCCAACGAAGACTGTCTATGAGTGCGTGCTGGAAGGCGTCGCCAAGACAAAGGCGCTTCTGGACGAATTCGAGCAGATATCGATGAAGTTCGCCGAGCCGATGAGCGACGACGAGATGGACAAGCTCCTCACCCGTCAGGGGCAGCTTCAGGACGCCATCGACCACGCCGGAGCCTGGGAGCTCGACCGAAAGCTGGAGATTGCGATGGACGCCCTCCGCCTTCCCCCGGCGGAGCAGAACACCGCCTCCCTCTCCGGCGGAGAAAAGCGCCGCGTGGCCCTCTGCCGCCTCCTTCTCAGCCAGCCCGACATGCTCCTTCTGGACGAGCCGACAAACCACCTAGACGCCGAATCGGTAGGGTGGCTCGAACGCTATCTGGGCGAATACCCCGGCACCGTCGTCGCCGTAACGCATGACCGCTACTTCCTCGATAACGTGGCCGGGTGGATTCTGGAGCTAGACCGCGGCGAGGGGATTCCGTGGGAGGGAAACTACTCCTCGTGGCTGGAGCAGAAGGAAAAGCGCCTCCAGCAGGAAGAGAAGCAGGCCAGCGCCCGCCAGAAGACCCTCGACCGCGAGCTCGAATGGATTCGCATGGCTCCCAAGGCCCGTCACGCCAAGGGCAAGGCCCGCATAAACGAATACGAAAAGATGCTTGCCGAGGACAACACCCAGAAGGCCGAAGCTGGAGCGATAGTCATTCCGCCGGGGCCCCGCCTCGGTGAGAACGTCGTGGAGGCGAAGGCGCTTACGAAGGTTTACGACGACAAGGTCATCTTCGAGAACCTCAATTTCCGCCTTCCCCCCGGCGGCATCGTCGGCATCATCGGGCCGAACGGCGCGGGCAAATCCACCCTCCTTCGCCTCATCGCCGGGCAGGAAAAGCCCGACTCGGGAGAGCTGAAGATAGGCGAAACGGTAAAGCTCGCCTACGTGGACCAGTCGCGCGACGCCCTGAACCCGGACAAGAACGTCTGGGAAGAGATCACCGGCGGCGCCGATTTCATCGAGATGGGCAAGAGAAAGATTTCCTCGCGCGCCTACGTCGGGGCCTTCAACTTCAAGGGCGCCGACCAGCAGAAGCTCGTCGGGCAACTCTCCGGCGGAGAGCGCAACCGCGTCCACCTTGCCAAGCTCCTGAGGAGCGGCGGCAACCTCATCATGCTCGACGAACCGACCAACGATCTCGACATCGACACCCTGAGGTCGCTGGAGGAAGCCCTCCTCGAATTCGCCGGCTGCGCCGTCGTCGTCTCGCACGACCGCTGGTTCCTCGACAGGATAGCGACCCACATGCTTGCCTTCGAGGGCGATTCCTCCGCCGTCTGGTTCGAGGGGAATTTCCAGGACTACGAAGAGGACAAGAAGCGCAGGCTTGGCGTCGAGGCGGACAGGCCGCACCGGATGAAATACAAAAAGCTGGTTCACTAAAATTTGGGCTTTATAATATGCAGGGTGATGCGTTTCATGGTCGTCCGGCAAAAAACACAGCAGCAGCGGCACAATCCCGGTTGAAGATGATTCGGGGCGGTGATAGACTCTTGCAATCAGGTGCGCCCACCCTTGACGTGACGCAGTGTACGGGAGCTTCCTTAGAGTGGCGAGTACGCAAACCAACGTTCACACAATCGCTTTCGTTTTCGACCGGCCGCGTTCCAAACACCATTGGTCGCAAGCGTTTGTCCAACTTGACGTGGACGCCGATCCCGGTCGCCGGGCCGTTTGCGGCAATTGGCGCATGGATCACAGGATAGGATCGACCCGGGAAAGCACGTTGCTGGGCAGCTCGGAATTCCAGGAAGCGCCGGACGGCGAAAAGTGGTGGAAGCAGATGCGCGATTATTTTACGCGCAGGATTTGTCTTCCCGCTCATTCCGGCCCCAGTGGACTATGCTCGGCCTATGTGGATTCCTGTAACGGCGCGAATGCGGTCGGACCTAAAATCCTGGCGAGTTTCGACCAATTGCTTCACGTCGCATCCCTGAACAATATGCTATGGCGTCTTGCTGGAGCCGAGTACCACACTTTCGACCTTGATTATAAATTTCACGAGATAACCGGGTGCTCCCTTCCCCAACGCCGGCCCGGTGCGGACGACCGATTCAAGGCGGATGTTGACGCTATCGCTGCCGAAGTAATGGGTAAGCCGGACAAGGTGAAGGAAATGGCCGGGCTGCTGAGTGATGCCCTTACGCAGAACCAACCGCCCTGGTGGGCTTGTTTTGCAGAGGAAGCAGGGCCCTATTACGACGCCGGAGATTGGGTTAAACTCTGCCGTGTCCTTGGGTTGGGGCATTTTCACGATGGTCACTGGGTTCTTTCCTGGCGCTACGAAGTGGGACTCGCCGGGACGGTTTACCGGCCCACCGTCGTCGAAGCCAACGACGGCCCCTTCCATTTCCCTTCGCCGCCGTCGGAGCCTTACGGAATCACCATGCCGCTCGACCTCGGAGACGTTCCGGCATGTTGCGAAGTCGTGCATCCTCCCCTGACCGGACAAGCCGCCGTCAGGGCTTGCACGGGCTTATTGGGGCATATGGAAGGCGCGCCTTGTTCCACCGGCGATCTGCATCTTTTTCGCCAACGGCACACAGAGCGGTTGAAAACAAATTACAACAAACCCCAAAATCAGGAATGGTTTAATCGCCACATGGGTATCTCGTGAACGGCTCTTATCATCCCTATCAAAGGGTTCGCGCCCAGCTAAACGAAATGGCCGCGGAGAGAAACAGCGACCGCTTTGCGGAATGCCTTTCCGGCATGCATTTACCAGCCGTGGGGGGGAACGCATATCCTGCGGACATCCTCTACGGCGGACTTACCCTGTCTCCTTACGATCCGGATCTGGGGGCGACTCTCGCCGATCTTGCCGTGCCTCTTTGCGCCGAACTGGCTCAAGCCATTGAAGCGGCCTCAGAGGTTGAATTACAAAGAGCCGTTGGCGCGACCGTGGATGTAACTACCGGTTCCGTTTCCTCCCAAAAGCTTTTGGACGACGAGACCTACATATTCAACCTGTTCCTTTTCATTTCCTATCTGCCCAAAAATGAAAAACTCTTTGACGTCCTTAAGCGCTTTTTCATCGAGGGATTTCATCTGGGCGTGTTTCTGTCAGGGCAGGGACGGGCGGGGCGTCAGTTGCGTCAGGCGCTGATCTATCAGCAAACGGACGAAAGCTTCGAGAGCCATTGGCTCGGCCTCATTGACTCGGTAAAAAGTAACATCGGTCACCTCACCGGCGATAATCTGACCACACTGGCGGAAGCCTGGCGCGGGCTTTTATGGGTGCCCCCAACGCCGGAAGATCGCGAGGCGGGCCGGATTGTGTCCATCGACAGGCTGGACACGGGGCTTACAAAGCTTGCGGATGTAACCTCTGAAAACCCATCGGATTCTCTGAAACTTCTACGCTACGCTGTACGGCATTTGGTTGACGCCTATCCCCGATCACCCGAATTTTGGATTAAGGAGTTTCGCCCAAAGTACGCCGGTTGGCCCCAACTTCTCCAGGATGTTGCTGATGAACAATGGCCGCTGCTGGTGGAAGAAGAACCCGCTCCTGTAGCAGACCTTCCCCCAATGACGGAAGCGGCGTTAAATGCATGGAACGGCCTCTCTGCGGAAGAGCGTGAGAAGATCGCCATGACGGCTGGGGAAAGCGACGTTGAGCGCTGGAAAAAGATATGGCAGGACCTCATTTTTGCGCCTGAACACAAAGGGCCTAGCTGGAGTAAAGGGTTACAAGAGATCAAAAGCGCTTGGGAGAAAAAAGAATCTTCCCTCAAAAGCAGGAAAAAAGGACATATTGCGCCGGACGAGGGGATTGCCCGCGAAATTCCCGCCCGCCCTTCCTTCAAAAGAAGCAGTTTTGATCGCATTGCCGCTTTCGAGCGGGTTGGCAAGGTGCTAGAGGAAATAGCCCTGGCCCTCAAACAACATAAATTTGAAACGGCGAAAAAATATCTGGATAAACTCATCGAAGTCCAGATAGAAACCCGCACGAAGCCCGAACTGATAGCCAAGACCCTAAGCAACGTAGCGGCGTTGGCTCTGGATTCCCAGCAGTTTGAATGGGCGCTGGAACTATATGAGCGTGCCGGGCAGAAATGTCCGACCGATCCGGTCATCATGGGCGGACTGGCGGACACGCTCCAGAAGCAGGGCAAGTACGAGGAAGCGGAAGCCCTTTACCGGCAGACGGCGGGGCGTTGGCCCGATAACGCCGTGGCCCACTCCGGGCTGGCGGACACTCTCCAGAAGCAGGGCAGGTACGAGGAAGCGGAAGCCCTTTACCGGCAGGCGTCGGCGCGTTGGCCCGATAACGCCGTGACCTACAACGGACTGGCGGACACGTTTCAGAAGCAGGGCAGGTACGAGGAAGCTGAAGCCCTTTACCGGCAGACGGCGGCGCGTTGGCCCGATAACGCCGTGACCTACAACGGACTGGCGGACACCCTGCAGAAGCAGG
>SCTA01000041.1 GCA_004322275.1 bacterium | reverse complement strand
TAACCGGTCTGTCCTTTTCGACAAAATCCGTTCAGGGACCCGGCTCCGACCGATTCGTTCATTCACACCCCGCAAGCGCTGGAAACGGCAAAACGGCTACTGACGAATTATTCTCCTTGGTGTGTGGAATGTAAAGAGAATGTGTTGCTCTCGATTTTTAAGATTCTCTCCTGCGGGCAACAAAAAAGGGAGCGCCCAGCGGACGTTCCCTTTTTCAGTCACTATTTTATAGTTTGTCAGCTGACTTTCTCGAAACGGTCTCCGGAGATGCCGCAAACCGGGCACTTTTCGGGGGCGACGCGCTCGTGGGTGTGGCCGCAGACGGGGCAGACGTAGTAGTCGTAGGCTTCGCAGGCGGCCCCGAGGGTCTCCAGCGCCTTTTTGAAGAGTTCGCGGTGGGTTTTTTCTACTTCAAAGGCCCACTTGAAGGTGGTGAGCGCCCGCTTGTCGCCCTCGGCCTCGGCGGCGGCGATAAAAGAGGGGTACATCTCTTCGACTTCGTGGTTTTCGCCGGAGATTGCGGCCTTGATGTTGTCCGGCGTCTCCTTCACGTCGCCGATGACTTTAAGGTGGTTCAGCGCGTGGACGGTCTCGGCTGCGGCTGCCGCGCGAAAGAGCTTGGCGACCTGCGCGTGGCCCTGGTCGTCGGCCTTTCTGGCGAAGGCGGTGTATTTGCGGTTGGCCTGGGATTCGCCCGCGAAGGCGGCTTTGAGGTTTTCGAGGGACTTGCTCATTTTAATCTCCTCCTGCAAAAATTAATGGCAGCTGTCGGCTTAAAGAATACCAATTTGGTTATAATTAATCAAGGGTCCCGCTTCTTTTTATAAACATTATCACGCCCTCGTGAAAACGCGAGAACTTGCCCCCATTGACCCTAAGCGGGGATGGAGAGTACATTTATACAGGAGGTTGTTGAAAAACTGCTGCGAGCCCCATTTACTGTGTCGCGTGCTCGCTCGAATCTCGCCGTATTAACGCATACTGCCTCGATTCTCGCTTTGCGTCTCCTTGTAACCGGGGCTTCTCGCGACGTTTTTAAACAACCTCCAACTCCAAGGTTTTTTCTTCCACTGGAAAGGAATGCGAATGAAGGAAAAGGTTAAGGAATCACTGGACAGAATTCGCCCGCGCCTGCAGGCCGACCGGGGCGACGTCGAGCTTGTCGAGGTCACCGACGACGGGGTGGTGAAGGTCCGCCTCATCGGAGCCTGCAAGGGTTGCCCGATGAGCCAGATGACCCTCAAGCAGGGCATCGAGCGGATTTTGAAGCAGGAAGTTCCCGAAGTTAAACGGGTAGAAGCGGTAAATTAATTTATGACCGAAACCCTTTCCCGCGCCGTCCCCGGGGCGGAGGATTTCGACCGCCTGAGTGCGGCTCTCAAAAAGGGCAAACTCCTTCTTTCGGAGGATTCCAGAGAGAGGTACAAGGCGGACGAATCGACCCGGCTCTTCGCCATGCCGTGGGGCGTCGCCCTTCCCGCCGACGAGGGGGAGGTGTCTCAAATCCTCCGGTGGGGCTACGAGGGAAGGTTTCCCGTCGTCACCCGGGGAGCGGGCACGGGTGTCGCGGGGGGCGCGGTGGCGCTCGGGGGAGGGGTGATTCTTTCCCTCGAAAAGATGGACCGGATCCTTGAGATTGACAGGGAAAACCTCACCGCGACCCTTGAGCCGGGGGTTATCACCGCGAAATTCCAGGAGGAGGTCGAGCGGAGCGGCCTTTTCTACCCGCCCGACCCCGCCAGCGCGGATTCCTGCACGATAGGCGGAAACGTGGCCGTCGGAGCGGGCGGGGCTCGCGCGGTTCGCTACGGCACGACGAGGGACTACGTGCTGGGAATGAGGGTGGCCCTCGCCGATGGCGAGGTAATCCGCCTCGGCGGCAAAAACGTCAAAGACGCGACAGGCTATCACCTTCTGGAGCTGATGATAGGCAGCGAGGGCACCCTCGGGGTCATCACCGAGGTCACCGTGCGCCTCGTCGCAAAGCCCTGCCGCAGAGTCAGCCTCCTCATGCCCTTTTCGACCATAGGCGAGGCGGCCTTCGCGGTTCAGGAGGCGATCAGGGAACGCATATTGCCAACCTTCGCCGAGTTCATGGACGATATCTCGATACGGGCCGCCGAAAAACACCTCGGCAGACCCCTTCCGCACTCCGAGAAGGCGGGAGCCTTCGTCTTTTTCGGCCTCGAAGGCGAGACCCTCGAAGAGCTTGAGGAGCAGCTCGTGCGACTCGACACCCTCGGGCGCGAGGCGGGCGCGCTCGAAGTCCTCGGGGCTATCGACGAGGGGCAGCAGGACCGCCTCTGGGAGAGCCGGAGGACGCTCGGCACCGCCATGAAGGCCCTTAGCCCCGAGATCGGGAAGGCTGACGTTGTCGTCCCGAGGGGCGAGGTGGCGAAGCTGGTCGCGGCGGTGAAGGAAACCTCCGCCCGCCACGCTATCGACATCGCCTGTTTCGGCCACGCCGGGGACGGCAACGTCCACGTCAACATCCTCCGCCGAAGCCTCTCCACCGAAGAGTGGGGGAGGATTCTCCCGCTGGCTATGGAGGAGATAATGGGCGCGGTCGCCGCTCTCGGCGGACGCCCCTCCGGTGAACACGGCATCGGCGTGCTGAAAAAGGAACATCTGGCCCCCTTCGTCGGCGAAAGGGCGGTCAGCCTCATGCGGAGCATCAAAGAAGCTTTCGACCCACGCTCCATACTCAATCCGGGCAAGGTGCTATGACCAGCGAAGTCAAACCGCAGGGACAGATTCTCGTCGTAGACGACGAGCCGGGGATGCGCCGCATGATCTCAAGGGCGCTCTCGCGGGAGGGATACCGGACGGCCACCGCCTCCGGGGCGGAGGAAGCCCTGGCCCTCATGCAGGGGACTGTCTTCGACCTTGTCGTCAGCGACATAGTGATGGAGCCTGTCGGCGGCCTCGCCCTCCTCGATTCGATACGGGAAAAGGCCCCGCTCCTCCCCGTGATAATGGTCACGGCCTACGGGACGGTGGAGAGCGCGGTGGAGGCGATGAAGCGTGGCGCTTTCGACTACCTCACGAAGCCCTTTTCCGTGGACGAGCTTTCGCTGGTGGTGGGAAAGGCGCTGGAGAGGGTCCGCCTTCTGGACGAGCGCGCCTACCTGCGCGAGGAGATGAGCAGGCACTATGATTTTCAGGGGATCATCGGAACCTCCCCCTCGATGGCCCGCGTCTTCGCGGTGGCCTCCTCGGTGAGCAGGACGAGCGCCAACGTGCTTGTCTCCGGCGAATCGGGCACAGGCAAGGAGCTTCTGGCCCGCTCGATCCACTTCAACGGCCCGAGAAAAAACTTTCCCTTCGTTGTCCTCAACTGCGGAGCCCTCCCCGAGGGGGTTCTGGAGAGCGAGCTTTTCGGCCACGAGAAGGGCGCTTTCACCGGCGCAATCCGCCAGCGCAAGGGGCGCTTCGAGCTTGCCCACGAGGGGACTCTCTTTATCGACGAGGTCGGGGAGCTCTCCCTCTCAAGCCAGGTGCGGCTCCTTCGGGTGCTTCAGGAAAAGGAGTTCGAGCGCGTGGGGGGCGACGAGACCATACACGTGGACGTGCGCATCATCGCCGCGACCAACAAGGTCCTCCGGGACGAAGTGGAGAAGGGGAACTTCCGCGAAGACCTCTTCTACCGGCTCAACGTCGTGGATATACCGATGCCCCCGCTACGCGAGAGGCGCGAGGACGTGGAGCCGCTGGCGCTTTTCTTCCTCAAGCGCTACGTGCGGGAGACGGGAAAGCCCGTCGCCTCGATCTCTCCCTTCGCCCTCGAGATACTCAGGCGCTACTCCTGGCCGGGCAACGTGCGCGAGCTGGAAAACGCCATCGAACGCGCGGTCGTCCTCTGCCAGGGCGACACCCTCATGCCCGGCGACCTCCCGATGGGGCTGGGCGGAGAGCGGCGCTCCTCCCTGGAGCTTCCCGGCGAGGCGATGAATCTCACCGACATGCTCGACGACCTCGAAAGACAGATTATAGTCCGCACCCTCGAAAACGCCTCCGGCTCGCAGACAAAGGCGGCGAAGGCGCTGGGCATAGCCCGCACCACCCTGCGCTACAAGATGGAGAAACACGGTCTGGTCGGGGTGGAAGATTGACGGAATTTCGTCTATTTTCGGGCCTTTCCCCTGCCGGAATACCCTTTTTCGATGGGCCGTTTTTTGCATGAAGTATTGACCATGCCCTCACTATTAAAATTATCATCGGTTGCGCTTGTCCTTATTCTGGCGGGGTGCGGCGCGCCGAACGACAAAATCTACTCCCTGAAGCTCGACTTTGCGCCCACGGATACGCAGTGGGCGCAGTCTGTCCCCTACCGCCTGCGGGCCGACGGCGGAGTGACCAGCCAGGCCTCGGACGGGGCGGTGGACGAGGACAGCGTCCACACCGCGACCGCCTCCTGCCACCACGGCGCGGGCTCGCCCCCGGTGGACGTGGAGATAAAGTCCTTCTACACCGGCGACATCCTTTACCTTCGCTTCGAGTGGGGCGACCCCACCCGCGACGAAGGGCCGGTATGGCGCTGGGCTCAGGGCGGCTGGACGGCGGGAGGGGCGAGGGAAGACGGCCTCGGCATCCTTTGGGGCTCCGAAAAGTCGAAGTTCGAGTGCACCCATCTTTGCCACATGGTCGACTGGAGGATGGCGGGCGCGAAGAAAAGCTCCGCCGAGTTCTCGATGGTCGCGCCGGAAGGAAGCGCCGCCGATTTCTGGATCTGGCGTTCCGGCAGGGCCAGGCCGGGCGGCATGGCCGAGGACGCGACCCTTACGCCAAAGGGCAAGGCGGCCGACGGGCTGTCGAAAGACCCGCTCTTCATCCCCAACTCGAACCGCGCCAAAAAGGGGCTTCCCGAGGCTTTTTATCCCGGGGACCTCCCTATAGCCTTTCCGATTCCCGAACCCAGGGCCTCGGCGATGGGGTATATTCTGGCTGAGGATGCGCCCGGCCGCACCGAGGTGGACGCGCGGGGGGAATACTCCTCCGGAAGGTGGGTGCTGACCCTCGCGAGGCCGCTTAAAACCTCCTCGCCGGAGGATGTAACTTTTGCGCCGGGCGGTGAATATCAATTCGGTCTTGCAATACTTGACGGCGTCGCGCTGGATCACAACGCTACGCGAAAACCGCTTCACCTCACGCTGGTGACCCAGAGCCCCGAATCAGGAACAGGTACAAAATGAAGAAATTATCGCTCGTTGCCGCTCTTCTGGCGGCGCTGGCCCTCGCCGCCTGCTCGAAGTCTCCCTCCGGGCCCGAGAACAAGGCAGCCGGAGGATTGTCGCAGGTGTCCGTCGCGGCCTTCCGCCCGGCGGACAACGGAACGATCTACGTCTACCGCGCCGGGGAGGATTTCAGGGGCCCGCCTATGACCAAGATCGGCCCGCTCGGCCCCGACGCGAAGGCCGAGATAGAGCTTCCACCCGGTAACTACAACTTCGTCCTTCGTTTGAGGGATGAGGCGGAGACCTCGGGGCCGGTGCTGGAGGGCGACGTGAAGACCGAGCCCCTGCTTGTCGCGGTCGAGGCGGGCAAGCCCGTTTCGGTCAACCTCCACGGCTTCGTCAAGAAGGGCAACCAGAAGGAATCCTTCGGCCAGCAGGCCGAATACAAGGCCCGAATCGCCGGTCACATCACCGACGCCGACGGCAAGGCCGTGGAGGGCATCCGCGTCCACGCCTACGACCACGTACAGATGAGCGAGAGGCCGAAATTCGTCTCCGCCCGCACCGGCCCGGACGGCAAGTTCGAGCTGAACCTTCCCGAGGGCGGAACCTACTACCTTTGCGCCAGGGACAAGTACGGCGGGCCGCCGAAGGTGGGGGACCTCTTCGGCAGGTACGACAAGGGCACCGTCGAGCCCTCGGGCGTGACCGTCACCGACGGGCAGAACCTCGAAACCGTAGACATCACCGTCCATACGGTGTGGTGAGGAAATGAAGATTCTCACGAGGGCGGCGGCGCTCCTTTGCCTTTGTCTGGCCGTCTTTACCGGCTGCAACAAGGTCGCTCCTCCCCTGTCGCTTTCGGAACTGGAGGCGAAGGCCGCGGCCAAAGATTCCTCGGCTTACGCCGGGCTTGTCGGTTACCTCGGCTCGGCCTCGACGCAGGACGAGCGGAAGAGGGCCTACCTCGCCCTCGTCGGCGCGGGCAAGAGCGCGAGCGCCGAGATCGCGGCGGCGCTTGAGGACTCCGACCCCTCCCGGAGGGAGCACGCGCTGGCGCTGGCGGGGAACATGAAACTCGAAGGGGCCGTAGACGCGGCTTACAAGGCTCTCGCCGACACCTCTTTCACCCGGCGCCACGCAGCGGCCTGGGTCCTGGGGGAGAGCGGCGACGAGAGAGCCATTCCCGTACTGGTCAGGACTATTTCAACGGACCCGGACGAGCTTGCCGTCCGCGAAGCTGCCCGCGCTGTTTCGAGATTCGGCGAGCGCGCCACTCTGCCTCTCGTGGAAGCCCTGCCGTCAATGGAGCCCAGACGCAGGGGAACCGCCGTCAGGATTCTCGGGGAGCTTCGCGACCCGCGAGGGAAGAGCGCCATAGTGGCGGCCCTCGCCGACCCGGTGACGAGGGAGGACGCTATGTGGGCCCTCGGCACGATGGGAGTCGTGGGCGACCCCTTCGATCCCGCTCCCTACCTGAAGGATACGGACTGGCAGGTGCGCCTGGAGGCGTGCCGCGCGGCGGGACTTATCGGGGCGAAGTCGGCGAGGCCGATTCTCGACAAAATGCGTAGCGACGACCCCGTCAAGGTCGTCCGCGAGTGGGCGGCCAGAGGGCTCGCCCTCCTCGACGGAAGCCACACCACCTACAGAAACACGTCGGGCGAGTGGGACGCTCCCGACAATTTGTACCACTAGAGATTGGCAATAAAATGGCAGTAGATATTTACCACAGCCGCCTTTTGGGCAGGGCCCTGCGAAATCCCCTCTGGCAGAGAATCGTCCAGTCTGTGGCCCTCCTTTGCCTTTTCGCCCTCCTCTGGACGGCGTGGGGAAGGGTGTCCCTGCCCGGCATAGCCGACCCCTGGCCGCTAATCTACACAAACGCCGCTACCCTGGTCTTCTGGGTGCTCTGGTTCATGGGGCTCGTCCTCACCGTGCCCCTCGTGGGAAGGCTCTGGTGCGGAATCTGTCCGCTCGGGTTCGTCTCCGAGAGGCTCGGAAGGCTGGGGCTGAACCTTTCATGGCCAAAGCCGCCCCTCTCGTGGCTCGGGACGATAGCCATCTTCCTCGCCGGGCTCGGCGGGGCGCTCTACTGGAACGTCCACAAAAGCCCTTACGCCACGGCGGCCTTCGTCGGCATGGCGGGGGTCCTCGCCGTCGTCTCCGGCCTTGTCTGGAGAAGGGCGGCCTTTTGCAAGCTCTTTTGCCCGGTGGGGCTGGTCCTCTCCGTGTACTCGCGCTTTTCGCGGATTTACGTCGCGCCAATCGACGGAGAAAAGTGCAGCGGCTGCGAAGACCGCTCCTGCACGGCGAGAAAGGGCGTCTGGAAGCGTTGGGACCTCGGCCCCTCGCTGGTGCTGCAAAAGAAGATTTTCAGCGGCGGATGCCCGGTGGCGCTCACCCCGCGCACGATGGACAGGTCGGAGTGCCAGCTTTGCCTCGAATGCGTGAGAAACTGTTCAAAATCCAATCTCGGCGTCTTTTACGGGGCGAAGACCTCAAACGCCCCCTTCTCCACGCCCGCCGGGGTTCTTTTCATCTTCCTCACCGGGCTCGTCACCCTCGCCCTTTCCCGCACCTGGCCCGCCGTGCGCGACGCGCTGACTCCCGGAATCCATCCCTCGTCGCTGGTCGTCGCCCTCTGGCTCGGCGCGCTCGTACCGGCCGCCATCCTCTTCGCGGGGCCGCTGATCTCCCACCTCGGCTTTAAAAGCGCGGGGAAAGACTCGAAAGAGCCCTCAGCCGCGACCTCGCCCGAGAGCGCCGGGGAGGCCGAAAAGGGACTCACCCTCTGGGAGCGCTTCAAAATCACCGCCACCCCCTTCGCCGGCATAATCTTCGGCGGACATTCCGCCCTCGCGCTGGTGAAGCTAAACGCCAAGGGGCCCTACGCCCCCTATCTGGTCTACGACCCCACCGGGGCGGCGACCTACATGGCGATAAACGTCTCTAAAACCCTTCCCCTTCCCCAGATGTTCCTGCCCCTGCCCGTCCTTAGGTGGGTGGCTATGGGTCTGCTCCTCCTGGGAGTAATCGCGGGGCTCGCGGAAACGAAAAAAGCTTGGGGAGACAGCCTCGGGAAGGCGGGCAAGGGGATTCACTACGCCGCTTTTCTTGCAGTGGCCGTTCTCTACGGGGCTCTCATACGGCACTGGCTCTTCGGGGGGGGCTGAAAACCCGGATGCGCCTTGCCTGGCTTGCCCCCCTTCTCCTTCTTCCCGCCGCCGCTCTCGCCTGTTTCGGCGCGGAGCTTCGCGTCGGCGTGGGTAAGGAGCGCCCCGACGCCCTCTACTCCTACGCGCTCGGCTACTTCGTGGAGGAAAAGACGGGAATTGCTCCCTTGTTCATCGAAGTCGAGGACGTAGAAAAAGCCTTCGCCGAAGAGAAGATCGACGTAAAGATACTTCCTTCCGCCAGCCCTGCCCCGAAAGGGGCGGTGAGCATGGCCGGAGGCGCCGCGCCCTCCTTCGGCGAGGCGGTAATCTGGCTTCGCCCCGACATAAGGGAAGATATCCGTTTTACTACCCTCGAACGGGCGCTCGGGATCATCGGCGGGTTTTTCTCCTCACCCGGAATGAAAAGCGCCGCTGAGTCGGCCGAAGACCCCAAGAAAGCCGCGAGAAAGGCCGTAATAGATGCCGAATAGGAAATTCGCGGTCCTTCTGGCCGCGCTGCTTTTGACTTTTTTGCTGGCGGGCTGCTCTCAGGACGCCCCTGTCTTCAGGATCGGCTACATGATCTGCAACTCCCCCGAGGAGTCCAAAGGGCGATTCGAGGGGCTGACCGCCTACCTCTCGAAAGCCACGGGCGCGAAGTTCGAGTCCGTCTACCTCGACACGATGGACTTCGAGGACGCCTACCTGCGCGGGGATTTCGACTTCACCCACTCGAATTCGCTCATTTTCGCCGCGCTCTCCAAAAAGCACGGGACAAAGCTTCTGGTATCGGAAAGGCGCGGAGCCTTCGGCTCGAAAACCCGGGGTACGATAATCGTCCGGCAGGATTCCCCGATTAAAACCATCGAGGACCTTCGCGGCAAGAGGCTCATCTTCGGCCCCCAGTGGGCGCCCTACGGCTTTTTGTCGCAGTACGCGCTCATGCTGGAAAAGGGCGTCGATCCGGAGAAGGATCTCGGGCCCTACTCCTTCCCGCAGGGCACCTGGAAGCACGAGAAGATTATCTACTCGGTGCTCTACGGCGCATACGACGCCGGAGCGGCCCCCCTCATCGACCTCGAAGAGATGACCGCCGAGGGCAAGGTCGCCCCCAACGATTTTCGGGTAATAGCCAAATCCGATCTCGCCCCCTACTGCACCTTCGGAGTCTCGCCGAAGGTGGAGGAAAAGTGGGCCGGGGCGGTTAAGAAGGCGCTCCTCGCGGCCGACGCGGAAACTACGGCGGAGACCGGCGGGGAGACCGTAAAGATACTCAAGAGGGCGCAGATAGACGGTTTCGACGAGCTTCCCCTTTCCGAGTACGACATTCTGCTCAGGTGGGCGAAGGCCGCGAAAATGCCTCCCTACGAGGAATACTGATGGCGGCGAGGGCTTTTAACGTTCTCTTCGTCGTTTTGTGCCTCGCGGGCGCGCTCTGGTACGGCGCGGGCTACGTTAGGCTGCCCAGGGCCGCCGCCGTTTACGTTAGCCCCGCCGAGGTGGAGAGCGCCTACAAAGAGCTTTCTGCGGCGCTGGAAGAGGGCAGGACCGACGAGGCCCTGCTGGAACTCCGCAAGCGCTCGGAGAAGGGGCCCTACCCCGGCGCTGCGCTCTACTTTCTGGGCGAGCTCGCTTACGCCGAGGGCGCATACCAGCAGGCTCTTTTCCACTACAGGAAAGCCGCCGAAAAGAACCCCTCCCTCTTCGACAAGGGCGGCCCCTTCAAGGCCAGGGAAAAGGTGCTGAAAAACCTCGACGGACTCAGGAACGGCCCGTGGAAGGGGCAGCGTCCCGCCGGAATCGCCGATTTGCAGTTTCTTGTCCGCAAGCTCAACGGGGGCTGCGAATGAGGGGGCTTAGCCGCGAGGTGAAGTGGATGGCTGCCGCCGGGCTCGCGCTCGGGGTCGCGGGGAGCCTCCTCGCGTGGCTCGGGAACCCGGCGAACACCGGAATCTGCATCTCCTGCTTCCTTGAGAATTTCGCGGGAGCCCTCGGGCTTCACTCTAACCCCAGAATGCAGTACATCCGCCCCGAGCTTTTGGGCTTTCTGCTCGGCAGCTTCGCGATGGCTGCGCTGACCAGGGAACTTCGGCCCCGCTCCTCCGGCGGAGGGGCAGGGGCCGCCCTTCTCGGCTTTCTGATGATAGTGGGCTCGGCAATCTTCATCGGCTGCCCGATAAAGATGGTGCTTCGTCTCGCCGGGGGGGACCTTACGGCGGTCGCGGGAGCGCTTGGCCTTCTCGCCGGTGTCCGGGTAGGGCTGAAAGCCCTCTCCGGCCCCGATCCGAAGATTTTCGGCAGCCCGAGGAAAGGCTCCGCTCCGGTTTTCGCCGCCGCTATGGCCGCCATGACGATTTTGACTATAATGGCTGTTGCGGGCGGCCCCCTGCTCGTCTCCCCGATAGGCGGCGGGGCGCTTCACGCGCCGCTCTGGGCCTCGCTCGGCGGGGGGCTTCTTGTAGGCGGTCTTTGCCAGCGCTCGCGCTTTTGCGTGACCGGCTCGGTGAGGGATATCTTCCTCACCCGCTCGCTTTTGTCAGGCGCGGGGCTTGTTACCGCCCTCGTAGCCGCTTTCGGGGCCAACCTTCTCACCGGGCAGTTCGCTCCCGGCTACTTCGACCAGCCCGGAGCGCATCTGGAGCCTCTCTGGGGTTTCCTCGGGATGGCTCTCACCGGCTGGGCGGCGATTCTGGCCGGAGGCTGCCCCTTCCGGCAGATAATCAAGGCCGGGGAGGGCGATATGGACGCTTGGACGGTATGCCTCGGCATGGTTGCTGGTGCGATACTGGTGCAGAACTGGTATCTTGGAGCCACCTCGGCGGGAGTGCCCCCGCAGGGGAAAGCCGCGATTCTGGCGGGGTTCGCGCTTCTCGCCTCTTTCGGCCTTATGAGGGAAAAGACATGAGAAAATTGCTTTTCGCGCCCCTGATGGTTCTGGCGGTTCTCTTTTTTGCCCTCTCTTTCGCAGCCGAGAGGATTGAGGAGCCCTGCGACTGCAGGACAATCCGGATACTGGGAAAAACCGTCTGGACCGGTCATATAGTGCTGGACAAGGAGGTCGTTGTATATCCTTCCGGCTCGCTTCGCATCGAGGAAGGCGCTCTTATCGAGTTCGCCCTTCCCGAATACATGCTCGTCGACGAATTCCCCTGGGTAACCGTAAAGGGGGAACTGAACGTAACGGGCTCTCCTGAAAAGCCGGTGATTTTCCGCAACATCGGCAAGGCAACCCCCGGCGAGGCCCAAGACATGATCTCCGTGCAGAAGGCCAGGGCGGTTTCGATCAAAAACGCCCGCTTCGAGCGCGCCGGATGGGCGCTTCACATCCACGATACCCCCGCCTTCATCGAGAACTGCGTCTTCGAGGGAAATTACGGCGGACTTCGCTGCAAAGCCGACAAGCTGCAGGTCTTCGGCTCGGTCTTCAAGGACAACAAGATAGGCATCCGCTGCCTCAACTCAAGCGGGCTGACGGTAAAAAACTCCGATTTCACGGGCAATCTCACGGGTATCTTTTTCAGGAGCGGCATAACCTCTCCGTCCGTCGAAAAAAACAATTTCGACAACGTCGAGTACGACCTGAAAATCGGCGAAGGGCAGGCTGAAAACCTCTCCCTGCCGGGGAACTGGTTCGCCTCCGGCAAAGAGAACGTGGAAAAGAAGATCTTCGACGCGGAGGATTCCGGGGGCATCGGCAGGATAAACTACGAGCCTCTTTCCGAAACCCGCTTCGAGAGGAAATGAAGATGGGAGTTGTGGAGAGAAACCCAGACATCGTCTGGCGCGACGAGCCCGAGGAGCGCGACGCGATTGTAACCGCCCTCGACGCGGGCGACGAGTGCGCTGCCGAGCGCGGTTGGGTAATCATAGTAGACGCGGGCCAGATGCACGAACTAAACCTCATCGCGGGCGAGATATGGATGCTCTGCGACGGAACCCTCGACGCGGAGGGGATAGCCCTCAAACTGGCGGAAGCCTACGACGCCCCCGCCGAAGAGATACTGCCCGACGTTTTGGGCTTCGTAAACGCCTCCCGCGCGCGCGGTTGGCTCTTGCCCGGAGAATGACGTGAAACTTTCCGCCCCCCTTACAGTCAACTGGACGCTCTCCTACGACTGCAACTTCTCCTGCAACCACTGCTATTCGCGCGGTTTGAAGCGGGAGGAGCTGCCGCTCGCCGACATCCTCCGCATAGTGGACGAACTGGCGGACAACCGCGTGGCCTATATAAACTTCGGCGGAGGGGAGCCCCTGATGTACCCCCATCTCTTCGAGGTCACCGCCTACGCGGCCCAAAAGGGGCTCAAGGTCACGATGAACACCAACGGGTGGCTCTGCACCCCCGAGGCGGCGGAAAAATGCAAAGAGGCGGGTTTTCGCGCCGTGGGCGTCAGCATCGACGGGGCGACGGAGGAGGTCCACGACTGGTTCCGCAACCGACCGGGGAGCTTCAAAAGGGCGCTCAAGGCGGTGGAAAACCTCAGGGACGCGGGCGTGGAATCCACGGTGAGCGCCGTCATCTTCAAAAAGAACATCGCCACTTACAAAGAGATAGTTACCCTCGCCGCCGAGAGGGGCGCATCCACCGTCTACCTGCACAATTTCAAGTGTTCGGGCAGGGGGATGGAGAACCGCGCCGAGCTCGATCTTCCGCCCGGCGAATGGAAGGAGTTTTACGAGGACGCCCTCGCGTGGAGGCCAAGCGCCCCGGCGAAGCTCGCCTTCGACGACCCTATCATCGCTCTTCTCGGCGAAGCCTCCGAGGGAGCGGTAAAGGGCTCCACCTGCGGCAAGCTCTCCCTCCACATCGAGCCGGACGGCGACGCCACCCCCTGCGGCTTCATCCCGCTGTCGCTGGGGAATCTCCTCACCGACGGCCTCAAAAAGATATGGAACGAGTCGGAGGTTCTGGAGAAGATGAGGAACAAGACCGCCGAAGGGAAGTGCGTCGGCTGTTCGGCCTACGGCGAGTGTCTCGGCGGCTGCACGGCGCGCTCTTTGGCGGTTACCGGCAAATTCAATTCGCCCGATCCGCACTGCTGGAGAGAGGGCACGAAACCTGCATAAATATATTTTGCGTTACCGGAATTTTTTTAGAAACCTTGTCGGCTTTTTAGCGTATCAGTTAGTGCAAGGAAGTCCGATTAACCCTACCACCTGCGGAGGAACACCATGAAGACCCGCTATGTAAAACCCCGCGTTACCGGGCAGTCCAGCGTACATCCCTGCTGACCGGGAAAGAACCGGCCCGGCGGGCGAGAGCCTGCCGGGCCAAATCCCCCGAATGAAAGCCCGCCCCGTTTAACCGGGACGGGTTTTTGTCTTTTATGGGCCAAAAGCCGATCCGCTGACGGTTTTTCGACTCGCTATCACGCGGCGCCGATTATTTTAGTTAATTCTTCCTTGATCTGCTCCCTCGACAGTTGGTCCCATTCCCTCTTGATCGGTCTTAATTCCGCAGCAAGCTCAACATCCCATCCTTTTCTTGCACTGGCCTCCTGCTTTACATGACGGTCAAAGCGATCCCTGTGGTTTCTGAGGGTTGTGGCCTTCGTGCCGGTGATTTTTTCAAGATAATCGAACGCTTCGGTTTGGTTGTAAGAGGTTTTCAGGATTTCGTTTATGATGGGGTAGTCGAAGCGCGACATGGCGTAGGCGATCTTGAGCACGTCTTCTTTCTTGCTTCCGCCAAGTCTCCTGCGTGTCGCCGACGTGGGGGGCTGCGGCAGGGAGCCCTCCTCCGCATCGCACAAATGCTTTATTTCCAGCAATTTGTCCCTGACGTTTTTAATGTGAGCGGAGTTAACGCTGTTCTGGAGAAGATGTTCCATAAGTTCGTTCAGACATTCATCTGCGATTCCCCGGATGCGTTCGGTTGTGGCTGGCGTGACAGACATGACGACGACCTCCTTGTGCGGGTTAGTTTTTACAAAGATACAAAGTAATGGGGAAAATGTCAACAAGGATTTTGAAAAATTTACTAAGATAAAGAGCGCCTGTCGTCCGGCTCTTTCTCTCGCATCATAAAAAGTTTAAAATCAGGGTTGTGAACCGGAAAACGTCAGAGGGAGTCTCTTTTGAAACCGTCCGGCAAATACTCGCTTTTGCTCTCGCTTTATCTGGCGCAGTCGGTGCCGATGAGTTTCTTTTCCACCGCGCTGCCGGTTATCCTGCGCCAGGAGAACTTTTCCCTCACCTCCATCGGCCTCCTCCAGTTCGTCAAACTCCCCTGGCTCCTCAAGCTCTTCTGGGCGCCCGCCGTGGACGCTACCGCCCGCGACGCGCGCGGCTACCGCAAATGGATAGTCACCTCGGAGATTTTTTACGCCGTGGTTGTCTTCTCGATGGCGCTTTTTGACCTTCGCACCGATTTTTCCACCATCGTCCCGCTGATAGTGATAGCCCTTCTCTTCAGCGCGACGCAGGACATAGCCACCGACGCGCTGGCGGTACGCCTCTTAAAGCCTGAGGAGCGGGGGCCGGGAAACGCGGTGCAGTCGGCGGGAGGTTTTCTGGGAACAGTTGTCGGGAGCGGGCTGCTTCTCGCGGCTTACGGCTGGTTCGGGTGGAAGGCGGTCGCGCTGGGGCTGGGGGCGCTGGTCCTTCTCGCCGTCAGCCCGGTCTTCACCGTCAAAACGGAGGATTTCGCCGCCCCCCACACAGGCAGGAAGGTGCGCTGGCTCGACATCGTCGGCTTTTTCAAAGGAAATTCCGCGCCCGCGAGGATTTTCCTTCTCCTCACCCTCTGGGCCGGGATAATCGGTATTATCGCGATGTTAAAGCCCTTTTTCGTGGACAAGGGGCTTTCGCTAACCGAGATAGCCTTTTTAAACGGCGTGGTGGGTACCGCCTTCGCGGCGGCAAGCTCCCTTCTGGGGGGTCAGCTGATAAAGCGTGCGGGACTTCGCTTCTCGCTGAATCTCTTCCTCGTGCTTAACGCTCTTGCGGCGCTCTTTCTTTACGCGGTGAACCACTCCGGTTCGCACCTCGCTCTTTACGCCGGTTCCATTGGAATCTGGACCGCCTACGGCTTTTCCTCGGTGGCGGTTTACGTTTTCGCGATGAACGGGGTGCGCGGGGGGCTTGAGGGTACGGATTTCACCTCGCAGATATTCCTGACCCAGCTTTCCGCGCTCCTGATTTCTGCGCTCAGCGGCAGGGTGGCCGACAAGCTGGGCTACGACGCCCTTTTCTTCGGCGGGGCTGTAATCAGCGCGGCGGTGCTGGCGGTTCTGAACACGAAATGGGCGAGAGGGAGACTGTTTCCCGAAGGGGCGGAGGACTCAGCCCCCGGCTGAGGGGGGCGGCGAGGGGATTGCGGGGCGGACCTTGAGAACGGTCTCCCGCGTTATGGACACGGTGCCGGGCTTTGCGCCCCTCGGCTTCGAGACGTTGCCCGCGCGGACGGCGCTGACGGCGACCATCCCGCCTTCCCGAGCCTTCGAGTGGTAGGCCGCGATGGCCGCAGCGGCCTTTATCGTTTCTCTGTCCGGCTCGTTCCCTTTTTCGACGAAGAGGACGACGTGGCTCCCCGGCATTCCCCTGACGTGAAACCACCAGTCGTTCTCGCGGGCGATCTTTATCGAGAGGCGGTCGTTGTCCTCTTCGGTCTTTCCCGCCCAGACGACAAAGCCTCCGGGAAGGGCGTAGGCGTGAACCTTTAGCCCCTCCGGAGGCGTCTTTACCGTGGCAACGCTCAATTAACTTCGTTTTCGGGGGGGTTGAATCCGGCCTGGCGGGCCTTGGCTACAAGCCACTGGCCGAGGGCGTAAGCCACTTCGGGCCTCATTACGAGGCCGGTGGTAACCTCGCGTACGAGCCTTCCGGATTGCTGATCCACCTCGCGGGCCTGCGCTCCGTCGATTTCGAGGGTGACTTCGCGGGGGGGAAGCCTTCTTTCGACGAAAAGCTCCGCGACGATGTCGCCGGTGGGGGTGTGGGTAGCCCACGCGCCGGTGACGGGAACCATCCGGTAGTCGTCGCAGCGGTCGAACTCAACTGTAATCTGCTTTTTCATGAAATATTCCTATCCTTTCATTTTGAAAACAAAGAGAAGGGTACTTTGCGTATCCTGTGGGCGCCGGATTCGGCAATGTATACGAAAGTTCCAGCGGTTGCCAGCCCCATCGGGTCAAGGATCGCCCCGTCGGGGTTGGCGGTGGACAGAGCGTTCACGAAGGTGCCGTTCTGCTCGAACCGCTGAATCTTGTTCAGGTTTCTGTCCCCTACCAGCACGCGCCGAAAGGCATCTGCGGCGATTCCGTAGGGGTTGCGGAACATTCCGGCGGCTGTGCCGTTCCCGCCGAAGCTTCTTAGGAAGCCTCCGCTGTCGGAGAAGACCTCGACCCGGAAATTGCCCCGGTTCACGACAAAGACGTCGCCGTCGATGTCCACGGCGACTCCCGCCGGGCTGTTTAGCTGGCCCTGCGCGCTGCCCGGACCCGTTCCGAACTCGTCAACCTTGACGCCTATGGCCGAGTATTTGAACACCTTGTGGAGAACTTCGTCGGTCACGTAGACGAAGCCCTGCTTGACCGCGACGCCCACCGGCGTATCGAGTTCGCCCTCGCCGATACTCGCAAGGAAAGCGCCGCCGGAGGAGAGCTTCTGTATGCGTCCGTTGCGGGAATCGGCCACCCAGAGGTTGTCTTCCTCGTCTATGGCTATCCCGGCGGGGTCGTCCAGCTCCGTCACGCCAGAGCCCGTGCCGCCCGCTTCCCAGACCATGTCGTCGGGAGAAGACCTGGTCATGTCGAGTTTTATTACGAGATCGTTAAAGGGGTCGGTCACGTAAAGGAAGTCCCCGGAGACTGCGACGCCGTTCACGGCGTCGAGCGTATCTCTGCCGAAGGAAGTAGCGGAGCCTGTGGCGCCGTCCTGTTCTTCCGCCGTCCAGAGGCCGAGCTCGAAATCCGTCCCGCAACCGCCGAAGAGGAGAGCGGCAAGGAGCAACACTCCCGGAATGAGAGAGCTTTTTGTTCCTTTGTTAACCGACCTTTTCATACTGCTTTTCCCTTCCTCCTCAGAATTGCAGGAGGCTGAAAATCGGAAGGTCCGAAAGCCTGTCGCGGCCCTTCAGGAAGGTAAGCTCCGCCAGAAAAGCGCACTCGATGACCTTGCCGCCCATGTCGTGGACCAGATCCGAAACGGCCCGCACCGTGCCGCCGGTGGCAAGCACGTCGTCGGCGATGAGCACGTTTTGGCCGGGCTCGACGGCGTCCTGGTGGATTTCAAGGGTGTCGGTGCCGTATTCGAGCGAGTAGGAGACGCTGTTGGTCTTGTAAGGGAGCTTTCCGGGTTTTCTTACGAGGATGACGCCCTTGTTGAGCTTGTAGGCGAGGGCGGCGCCGATGATGAAGCCGCGCGCCTCGATGCCGAGCACCACGTCAACCTTCTGATCGATGTACCTGTGCGCCATGAGGTCGACGGCGCGGTTGAAGCTCGACGCATCCCTCAGAAGGGTGGTTATGTCCTTAAAGCCTATGCCGGGCTTCGGAAAATCCTGGATATCCCTTATTTTTTTCTTTAGCTCGTCCATTTTTGCGCCTCTGATTTTGTGAGTTTCAAAAAAGCGAACTGAATTGAACCTGCTTTTGCGCGGCCATCCGCCGCAGTTTCCTGATAGCGCCCTTTTCGATCTGGCGGATGCGCTCGCGGGTCACGTTGTGCAGGCATCCTATCTCTTCGAGGGTCATGGGCTCCTCTTCGCCGAAGCCGTAGCGCAGTTCCAGTATCTCCTGCTCCCTTGGGCGAAGCTTTTCCACCCACTCGGAAAGCAGCGCCACCATCTCCATGTGCTGGAGCACCTCGGCGGGGTGGGGATTCTGGCTGTCCTCCAGAGTGTCGTGGAGGTTGAAATCACCCTCTTCCCCGAGGGGCTGGTCGAGGCTGAAAGTCCTTCTTACCAGCCCGAGAAGCCTTCTGACGCGCTCCACGGGGACTTCGAGGGCTGCGGCTACGTCGGCGTCGCGGGGATCGACCCCTTCCTTCCGCCGCAGGGTTTCGGTTGTCCGTATCAGGCGATCTAGGTCTTCGGCGACGTGAACCGGCAGCCGGACCGTTCCCGCGTGGTTGACGAGGGCGCGCTCGATCGACTGTCTCACCCACCAGGTCGCGTAGGTGGAGAACCTGCAACCCTTGTCGGGGAGGAATTTTTCAACGGCGCGGATGAGGCCGAGGTTGCCTTCCTCGATAAGGTCCAGAAGGGGGAGGCCGCGGTTGGAGTATCTGCGGGCGAGGTTGACGACGAGGCGAAGGTTTGCCTCGATGAGCCTGCTTCTGGCCGTTTCATCCCCCGAGGACATGGCAAGCGCGAGGCTGCGCTCCTCTTCGGCCGAAAGGAGCTCGATGGCGCGAATTTCCGAAAGATAAAGGGTTATCGCGCTTCCGGCGACCTTTTTCGGCCTGTTGCCGTCAAACGCGGCGTCCTTTGATTCCTCGTGAGAAGTCGAAGGTTTCCGGACGACGTTTTCGTTTTCCATCTCGCCCCTTCTACCTGCCAAATTTAAGCGCCCCTGGTCAATTTTTTATGGTAAACGCATGACTAGCGGGCGGGCAAGTATAAAAGGGGGTCAACGGCGCCTATTCCCTTGCGCACCTCGAAGTGAAGGTAGTCTCCGGAGGAGCCCAGAACCTGGCCGGCGGAGATTTTCTCCCCCGTTTTGACTATGAGAGCCGACATGTTGGAATAGACCGTGTAGAATTCGCCCCCGTGGTCGAGTATGACCATCGTTCCGTAAGCCCTTGCCGGAAGCCCGGCGTAATTCACCTGCCCTCCGGCGGAGGCTTTGACCCTCTCGCCGCCCCTGGCGGCTATGTCGATTCCCTTGCCGCCCCCTTCGCCGTATCCGCGCACGACCGCGCCGGCAAGAGGCCAAAGCAGCCTCGCCGAAGAGGGTTTGGATGCAGCCGTTTCAGGTTTTTCCGCGGGCTTTTGTTTCGCTGGCGGGGGAGCCGGGACAATCGCCGGGGGCGATGCTCCTGCCGGTTTTTCAGCCTTTACGGGTTTTTTCTCAGCCGGGGCGATCTTTTCTGGCGCGGCGGGGATTTTCTTTTTCGCGGCCTTTGCCAGAGGTGGGGAATCACCGGGAGCGGGAAGAAATATCGTGTCTCCCTCGCTTACCCTGTCGGCTGGGCCGAGGTAGTTCATCTCGCGTATCTCACTCGCGCTCAGCCCCCTTGCGGCGGCGATTGACTCTATGGTCTCGCCCCGCGCGACGTGGTGGCGCTCTCCGTAGGTCATCGCGCAGGACGACAGGAAAAGAGCGAGCAAAAGGAGTAGAAGCCCTCTTCTCATCGGCCCCTCGCTCCTTCCACCAGCGGCACAAACCTGCAGGTTTCGAGGGTTTTTTGCTCCCACTGGTCCTCGCCGAGCCGCGTGACGACCGTCAGAACCTGTCTTTCTCCCGATTCCACGGGGATGACGAGCCTGCCGCCGACGGCGAGCTGGAGGAGGAGGGGCTCGGGAAGCTTCGCGGCGGCGGCGGTTACGATTATCTTGTCGAAGGGGGCGTGTTCGCTCCACCCCTTAGAGCCGTCGCCGGAGCGTATGTTGACTCCGAAGATGCGGAGCCGGTTCATCATTTGCCTTGACCGTATCGCCAGCGCTCCAACCCTCTCCACCGAATAGACAGACTTGCAAAGAAGGCCCAGTACGGCGAGCTGAAAACCGGAGCCGGTGCCTATTTCCAGTATCCTGTCGGACTCGGCCGGGTCGAGAAGGTCGGTCATGCGAAGGACGGTGGAAATTTTTGAGATGGTCTGGCCGTAGCCAATGGGAAGCGCGTCGTCGGAGTAGGCGCGAAGGGTGAGCGCCTCCTCGACGAAGAGGTGCCTGGGTATCTGACCCACCGCCTCGATGACTCTTTTGTTGGTTATTCCGAGGGACGCCGCAATAGACTGCGCGAGCCGCCCCATTTTCGCCCTATGGATCAGTTTTTCACTCCTTTTGTCTTCAGTATCGCCCTTGCGGCCAGCATGCCCGAGGCCGAAGCCTGCATCAGCCCCCTGCTCACCCCGGCCCCGTCGCCCGCGCAGTAGAGGCCCTTTACCGGAGTTTCGAGATTTTCGTCGAGGGCTATCCTGCTCGAATAGAGCTTTACCTCGGCGCCGTAGAGGAAGGTGTCCTCTCCGCAGAGGCCGGGGCAGACCCTGTCGAGGGCCGTCATCATCTCGATGATATCCACGAGATGGCGATGAGGCAATGCAAAGGAGAGATCGCCCGGCGTCGCGTCTTCGAGGGTGGGAGAAAACCGGGCTTTTTTAATGCGTTCGGGGTTGGAGCGCTTGCCGGAGACGAGGTCCGCATAGCGCTGGACAAGTATCCCCCCCGAGAGGAGATTCGCCAGCCGGGCTATGAATTTGCCGTAGGAGAGGGGGTCGTCGAAGGGCTCGGTGAAGCGCGTCGTCACCAGCAGGGCGAAGTTGGTCAGCCCTCCGTTGGCCCCGGCGTAACTGTGGCCGTTAACGGTGAGGCAATCCTCGTAAACCTCGTGGACCACCTCTCCCCCCGGGTTCATGCAGAAGGTGCGGACCTCGTCGCGAAAGGTGGGGGCGAGGTATCGGAGCTTCGCCTCGTAAAGTCCCGTAGTCATCGGGGCGGCGACCTCGTAGGGGCACTCGACGCGCACGCCTATGTCGACCGGATTCGGTTTCAGGGGGATTTTGAGTTTTTCGGCGACCGCTTTCATCCACCCCGCGCCCGATCTTCCCCCCGCTAGGATGACCGTGTCCGCCTTGAAAGTCTCCTTTCCCGCGCGAACCCCCCTCACCGCGCCCTTCTCCACGAGGACCTCCTCGCAGGGCAGGTTGAAGCGCACCGTGGCTATCTTCTTTATGTCCCGCTCCATGAGGGCCAGAACCTCCCGCGATTTGTCGGTTCCCATATGGCGAAGCGGGTTGTGGACGAGGGTGAGCCCCGCCGAAAGCGCGAGTTCGGAGAATTTGCGGCTCTCCTCCGGGTCTCCCCCGTAGACCTTTTCCGGGGCTCCGTAGGAGAGGTAGACCGAATCGACGCGCGACAAGAGCTCCTCGGTGACCCCTTCCGGTAATATCTCCGGCAAAAACCCCCCGACGCCGCTCGAAAGGGAGAGCTTGCCGTCGCTGAAGGCCCCCGCCCCGCCCCAGCCGTAGAGAAGGCGGCAGGGGTCGCAGCGAAAGCACTCCTTTCGGGTCTCGCGCCTCGGGCAGAGCCGGTGTTCGAGGGAAGGACCCATTTCGAGGAGGAGGACTTTCGCGCCGCCGAGGGCGAGCTCCCGCGCGGCGAAGATGCCCGCCGCCCCGGCTCCGGCGACTATCGCGTCGTACTTCAAAGGCTCCACTCCCCGAGCCGGTCGTAAAAACGTTCGTCGGTGAGGTCGGTGTGGAGGGGTGTGACCGAGACCTCTCCCCGAGCTATCGCCGCTATGTCGCTTTTCTCGTCCCCGTCCACGTAACCCAGCTCCGTCCCTCCGATCCAGTAGTATTCGCCGCCGCGGGGGTCGGTCTTTTTCACGATTCCGCTGCCGAAGATACGCCTTCCCTGTTTCGTTACCGTTATTCTTGCTTCTTCCCCGGCGGGGAGGGAGCCCGGAACGTTTACGTTGAGGAAGGTCCTCTCCGGCAGCCCCTTTTCGAGGATGGACTGCGCAATTTTGAAGGCGACCCTTCCGGCGGGCGCAAAATCGTAGCCGCTTCTGGCGACCAGGGAGACGGCCATGGAAGGCACGCCGAGGAGAGCCCCTTCCATCGCCACCGCGAGGGTGCCGGAGTAGGTAAGATCGTCCCCGAGGTTTCCTCCGGCGTTTATACCCGCCACGAGAAGGCCGGGGGGGCGGGTGAGGACCGCGTGGACCCCGAGGTGGACGCAGTCGGTGGGAGTTCCGTCGACGAAGTACCAGTCCTCGCGCACGCGGGAGAGGCGAAGGGGGCGGTGGAGGGTGAGAGCGTGGGAAACCGCGCTTCGCTCCCTGTCGGGGGCGACCACTACAACCCTTCCGAGAGGGGAGAGGGCGTCGGCCAGCGCCAGAAGCCCCGGTGAGTGAATGCCGTCGTCGTTGCTGAGGAGAATGTCCAAAACGCCACCACCCTGAAAAGGTTGTTTCCCGTGCGAAACCCGTCCACTACAGTATGTAGCCCGGATGCGATAGTTTCAAGCGGCCGTCGCGGCATGGCCTGGTTTTCGTTTTTTCTTTGACGGTGTTTTTGTTTTTCTACATCATTTCCCGGACCGTTTTTTATCCGAAGCGAGGAGGGGGAAGATGTATCTGCGTGGCACGGGTATTTTCTCTTGCAAAAAGGGTTTCAAAAACACCTTTGCAATCCTTTTGTCTCTTTTGCTTTTGGCCGCCCTCTGCGGCTGCGCCCCCTACATAAGCGTAAGGCACGAGAACATCGAAAATTTCATCCCCGGCGGGAAGGTCTATCTGTTTTTGCCCACAGATCCGGCCATGGTGACTCCCAAGATCGAGAAGGTTTTTTCCCAACACTCGGTAGCACTTACGGCGAGCAAGCTCGACGCCAGCTACGAGCTTCGGGTTTCCTATCAGACCGGACGCTCGCACATCGACGAAATAGTTTATCTGAGCATGGATCTGTGCGATCTGTACGACGGCAGGGTCATTTACAGCGTCCGCAGCCGTCCAAACAGCTGGAGAAGCAAAAAAGTAATCGTAAAACTCGTAACGGACATGCTCGTAACCCTCACCGAGTCCAAGGAGAAGGCGGCCAAAATCCCCGCAGGGGAGATTAAAGCCGTCAAGGAAGAGGAACTTAAAAAGTATTACGACGAGAACAGCGAAGACCTGGACAAGATCGAAGGCATCTGGGTGGACCTTCGGGGAAACCACCGAATCGGGATAAAAAAAGACCCTTCTACCGGACTTCTGGTCGCAACGGTCATATCGAGCATCAAGGCAGGCTGGAAAAACGGCGATATAAAGGCCGAATTCGAGGTCTCGAATTCCCCCGGCATTTACGCTACGAAATATTTCTTGCCCGACAAGCGCGCGACGAACACGACAAGCATGACGACGGGAAACGGGGTCCTCGAAATTCCGGCCGTGACGGCCAGCGGGCAGGACTATTCCATGACGCTCCACAAGGTTTACCCCGTACGGGACAGATTCCGCCGGATGGGCGAGAAAGGCACGGTCGATGACGCGCCTGTCCCTTCCGCCCCCTCAAAATACGATGACTTTATGGATGCGGTGGTGGCCGTGCGGAGCCGGTTCGGGCTCGGCACCGGCTTTTTTCTGACGCGCGAGGGGCTTTTGGTCACCAACGAGCACGTCATCTCCACCGACAAGACGGTCAGCCTCAAACTGCGCGACGGGCGGGTGCTGATAGGCGAGGTGCTGTCAAAAGACATGGACGCAGATCTCGCCCTCATCCGCGCGCCGAAGGGCGCGTATCCCTGGCTGACCCTGGCGGACCCCGTAGAGGGGACGGAGGGGACGGAGGTCATAGCCATCGGCACTCCGGCATTTCTCGGGTGGAGCTTTTCAAGAGGGATACTCAGCGGGCAGAGGATAAGCGAAGGAATAAACTACCTGCAGACCGATACCACCATAAACCCCGGAAACAGCGGCGGCCCCCTCATAGTCGAAGCGACGGGAAAGGTCCTGGGCGTCAACACCCTTTCAATGAGCCGCTACGACGGGCTTAATTTCGCGGTCTCGTCGAGGGAGATCGAAAGGCTCTTCGGCGCCGCTTTGAGAGCGCCCTGATCGGGCTGGCTGCCTGGATAACGGAGCCAGGAGGCTGTTTAAAAACGTCGCGAGAACCCCGGATTCAAGGAGACGCGCAGCGAGAAGCGAGGCATAACTGACTGTTAGGCGAGATTCGAGCGAGCACGCGACGCCGAAGGCGGGATTCGCAGCAGTTTTTAAACAGCCTCAGGCGGCCGGCTGGTTGCGGCGCTTAAGCGCCCAGCCGAAACCGGCGGCAAGAAGAAGGGTTACTGCGCCGCCGACGAGCCCCGCGGCGCTCGTCCCCGCCTCGGGAGAGAAACCGTTGTTCTTCGCTTCGCTTTCCTCCCCCCCGGATTCCTTGAATCCGTAGTCCGGAAGCAGAGCCGTCTTTTTCTGAATATCCTTAAGCGCGGCGTGAACGCCGTCCTCTTTCGCCTCTATCTCGCCCTTCCCCGTTATTTTCGCGATAGACCATTCGAGGCCGTCCGGGTTCGTCGAGGCGAACCACGAAAGGAGGCCTCCCGCCAGCAGCGCGAATAAACCCAGCCCGGCGAGGACTCTTTTCATGGATGCTCCTCCGGATTGATTGCCGGAGGCGGCGCGAAGGAGGATGTCGGGCTGCTCGCGCCAGACGAAGGTGACCACGGCGGCGGTGGCGAGCCCTTCGACTACGCCGATGGCGAGGTGGATCGGCAGCATGAGGAAGACGAAGGTGCCGAAGGGAAGTTCCGATACCCCTGACGCGACGGTCTCAAGCACGACCCCGAAAGCGCCGAGTTGCAGGCCGACAATCGACGAGATCATCGCCCCCGCCATTATGCGCCCCGAAGAGGGGGTTTTTCCGGCGACCCTTTTGTAGATGAGGGGGTAGCCGATGAAGCAGGGAAAAAAGCCGAGGTTCAGGATGTTGCAGCCAAGCGCCAGAAGGCCGCCGTCGGCGAAAAAGAGCGCCTGCACGGCCAGCACCGAGGCCATCACGATAAAAGCCGCGTAAGGCCCGAGAAGTATGGCGAGGATCATTCCGCCGCCGAGGTGGCCGCTGGAGCCCGCCGCCGGTATGGTGAAATTCAGCATCTGGGCGGCGAAGATGAAAGCGCCGAGAACCCCCATCAGGGGAACCTTGCGGTCGTCCATCTCTTCTCGCACCTTTTTGGCGCAGTAAAGGGTGGCTGCTGCTGTGGCGGCCCATACCGCGCCGCCAACGGCGGGAGATACGAGCGCATCGGCCATGTGCATGATTGTTCCTTCGGTAGCGGGCCGGTAAGACTGGATTAAAAATTCGTGTTACTGTATGGCTACAGGCTACATGCTTGTGCTATACTGACGCAATAGCAAAAATGTTACTTTCGTGTTACCCGGCTGATAAAAAGGTTTTGTCCGCAGCGGCGGATGCCGGGTTATCGAAAGCCGCGTCCAGGGAGGTTTATTTTTATGGCGCAGATTGTCAGGTTCGGCGTCTCCATCGAGGCGGGCCTTCTGGAGCGCTTCGACGAGCTCATTGAGCGAAAGGGCTACGTCAACCGCTCCGAAGCCGTGCGCGACCTCATCCGCAACACCCTCGTCGAGGATCAGTGGACCAGAAGCGATGAGGAGACCGTCGGCACCGTTACTTTGGTGTACGACCACCACACCCGCGATCTCTCGGACAAGCTTACCGAGCACCAGCACAGCTGGCACGACAAAATAATATCCGTGCTCCACGTCCATCTGGACGCCCACAACTGCCTCGAAGTGCTTGTGGTGCGGGGAAAGAGCGGCGAGGTGAGGAAGCTGGCCGACGCGCTCATCGGGACCAAGGGCGTAAAGCACGGGAAGCTGGTGACGACCACCACCGGCGAACACTTGGAGTAGCGCTCACTTGGCGAACATCGAAGCCGCCTTTTTAGATTTGGGCCGTCTTGACCGGCTGGCCTCCCAGGACACCGGAGTCCACCGGCTGGACCCGCGCGCCAAGATAATCACTTCGGCGGTCTTCATAATCTGCGTCGTCTCCTTTCCGAAGTACGAGCTTTCCGCCCTTTTGCCCTTCGTCCTCTATCCGCTCTGGCTCGCCGGAATCGGGCGTATCCCGCTGGGCTTCGTGCTGAAAAAACTCATCGCAGTAGCCCCCTTCGCCTTTCTGGTCGGAATCTGGAACCCCTTTCTGGACAAGAAGATACTTATGCACCTCGGAGAGGTTGGAGTCACCGGGGGGTGGCTTTCCTTCCTCTCTATAATGGCCCGCTTCGCGCTTACGGTGGGCACGGCCTTCATTCTCATAGCTGTCACCAGCTTTCAGGGACTTTGCCTGGGGCTCCAGCGGCTCGGGGTGCCGAAGGTCATGACTGTGCAGCTTCTCTTTTTGTACCGCTACCTCTTTGTCCTCGGCGGCGAGGCGATGCGGATGGCGCGGGCGCGCGCCCTTCGCACCTTCGGCGGGCGGGGGATGGGCCTTCGGGTCTTTTCCCACATCGTCGGCCACCTCCTCATGCGTACCCTCGACCGGGCGCAGCGAGTCTATCAGGCGATGCTGGCGCGCGGCTTCGACGGCGAGATACGGATAAAAAGAGAAATTACCTTCGGAGCGGCGGAAGCCGTCTTCACTGTCGGATGGACCGCGCTTTTTATTGCGCTGCGCTTCGTCAACCTTCCCAGACTCATCGGAACCCTGATAACCGGAAGCTGAAAATGAGCCACCATATAATTGAGGTCGTCGACCTCAAATATACCTACCCGGATTCAACCAAGGCCCTTCGAGGGGTGAGCTTCACCCTCACTCACGGCGAATCGGTAGCCCTCGTGGGGGCCAACGGGGCGGGCAAATCGACTCTCCTTCTCCACCTGAACGGTTTTCTGGCCCCGGTTGAGGGGGCGGTCCGCATAGGACACGTCC
The DNA here is from genome assembly GCA_004322275.1 of bacterium. Lineage (NCBI taxonomy): Bacteria > bacterium. Next base: position 56,250 of record SCTA01000041.1, on the reverse strand, counting down.
CGATTACGCCAAAGACTCTGGAGTCGGTGCGAAGGACTGTCGGCATGGTCTTTCAGGACCCTGACGATCAGCTCTTCATGCCCACGGTGGACGAGGACGTTTCTTTCGGTCCGCTGAATCTCGGGCTTCCGCCGGAGGAAGTGGAAAAGAGGGTGGTGGACGCCCTCGAACGGGTGGGCGCGCTGGCCCTCCGGGACCGCCCGCCGCACCGCCTTTCCGGCGGCGAGAAGAGGGCCGTCGCCATCGCCTCGGTGCTGGCGATGCGGCCTGACGTGCTGGTCATGGACGAGCCCAGCTCTAACCTTGACCCGCGTGCGCGCCGACGCCTGATAACGCTTCTCGGCTCCTTCCACCACACCAAGATAATAGCCACCCACGACCTCGACCTGGTCCTCGACCTTTGCGAGCGCACCATCGTCCTTCACGGGGGCGAGGTGCTGGCCGACGGCCCGACGAAGGATATTTTCGCGGATGAGGAACTGCTTGAAAGAAGCGGACTGGAGAAACCTCTGCGGATGCAGGTCTGCCCTTCCTGACGGGCTTGCCGCCCGACGGCTTCGGCTTTTGCCGCGGGGCTTCGTCGCTACTCGCTCGCGCTCCTTGCCGTAGCCACGCTACTGTCTTCGTCGCGCTCGCTGCGGGCTCCTCGCCCGGCGGCAAAATCCTGCGCCGTATGTTAGACCCTTCAATCAGGGTATTTTCCCAGCTAAAAAATTCATGAAAATAAAAAAGGGCTGCGGAAAACCGCAGCCCTTTTCTTTCAGTTCCCCTTAACTTTTAGAAGCCGAGGGCTTTGAGGAAGCAGCCGCCTCCTCCTCCTCCTCCGGAGCTTTTGGGTTTCACGGTCTTTACGTCGGTCCTGAAGATTTTGACCTCTCCCGTTACCCTGTCAACGACGGCTATATCGAGGTAGTTGTCGTTGTCTACGTCGCCCGCCGAAAGGGATGAGGGGTCTCCCCCGACGTTCTTGACAAGCACGGCGTCGAAACCGCCCGTCCCTGTGCCCAGAAGGACTCTCACCATCGATTCGGTTTCTTCCAGAACCGCCAGGTCCATATAGGTGTCGTTGTTGAAGTCGTCGGCGATGACCTCGGAGGGGGTGCCCTCGGAGATGTAGGTCGCGGCCAGCTCCAGAGTGCTGGAACCGTTGTCCCAGAGGAGTATGTTTATCTCGCCGGTCGCTCCGCCGGTGGTCGCCACGTCCATCTTCTGGTCGTTGTTGAAATCTCCGGTGGCCAGATAGCCGCTGCTGCCGGTAGCCGCCTCGACCGTTATGGTCTCGGCGAAAGTAGTGTCGCCGGCGTTGATGTTCGCGGTAACGGTATCGGCTGCGGTGTTCGCGACAACGATGTCCGCGTCGCCGTCGCCGTTTACGTCGGCGATAACCGGCGGACCGGGATTTTCGGCCGGGATCGTGAGCAGGTTCGATAGCTGGTAGCCGGACCCGTCGCTGGATGATTCGTAGACCTCCACGTCAGCCGGACCGGCTCCGGCGGCGGCCACGTCGTCGTCGCCGTCGCCGTCGATGTCTCCGACCGCCGGGGGGAGGGGGGCGACGTCGCTGGAGGCATCGACCACCGGGTCTTCAAAACCGGTCGCACCGCCCAGCAGGGAGGAGAGCTGATAGGAACCCCCGGGATCGACCGCTCCCGCCGCCCTTCCGCTTCTGGGAGAAACCCCGCCGGTGTCCACGACGATTATCAGGTCAAGTCTGCCGTCGTTGTTCAGATCGCCTGCGGACAGGGTGACCGCAATGCCGCCTGCGCTGTAAGTCACAGGAGAAGCGACGAAGCCTCCGAGGCCGTCGCCGACGAACATGTACACCTGGTCGCTTTCGCCGTCCACCGCGACAAGGTCGGGGATGCCGTCGCCGTTGAAATCGCCGATGAGGGCGGCAAGCGCCTTCAAAAGGGGGTTGTCAGGGTCGAGGGAGATCGGATCGTCCGCATTCAGGACAAGCTCGTCGGTGGGGGTTTCCACTGCCTCCACGGTGACGCTGACAACGGCGACCCCGCTTGCCCCGTGCGAGTCGGTCACAGTTATCGAGAACTGGTCGCTTCCCCGGAAGCCCGCGTTGGGTATGTAAGTGACTTCGCCGCCGTCCGCGACCGAAACAGTGCCGTTTTCAGGGCTCCCGGAGAGGGCGAAAGTGTGGGTGTCTTCCGCGTCGGCGTCGCCCGGATCGATGGTAAAGGTCGCGGCCAGGTCCTGATTGGTGGTTATGGATTTGGCCGGAGGAGCCGGGGCGTGGTTGAGGTTTTCGACGGTGACGGTGACGAGGTCGAAGGTGTAGAGGCCGCCGTTGTCGTAAACCGTGAGGGCGAAGGTGAGGACAACGGGTGCCGTCGCTGCCTGCGGCGCGGTGAAGGTCATGGACGAGGTGTTTGCTCCCGTCATCGTCACCGTAGGCCCGGAGTCCTGTACCCACAGCCAGGAAACGATGGTCCCGTCGGGGTCGGAGGAACCCGCTCCGCTGAGAGTCACCGAAGCGCCCTCCTGGACTGACCTGTCGGCCCCGGCGTTCGCCACCGGCGGGAGGTTCCCTGAGGCAATGTTCTGCACGATGACCGCGATGGTAGAGGCGCCGGTAGCTCCTTCGGGATCGGCGACGGTAAGCCGGTAAGTAAGGGTAGCGCCGCCAGCGGCTACCTCGGGAGCGGTGAAGCACACCATAGGCTGGTCCATGCCGCCGACGTAGACGGGGGTGATTCCGCTCAGCAGTTCCCAGGCGTAAGTGAGGGATCCAAACTCCGGGTCGGCGGAATTGACGCCGTAGAGGCAGGCAAGGTCCCCTTCGGTGAAGGTTATCGAGGCTGCGCCGTCCTCGATGATCGCCACCGGCGGCTGGTTTACGTTGACGACCGTGAGGACAACTTCGTCGGAGCTGGTAAAGCCCTGAGCGTCGGTGACGGTAAAGCTGAAGGTTAACACGAGGTTCTCAAGGTAGACCGTCGAGGGGGCGGTAAAGGAGGCGTTGGCGGTGTCGGCGCCGTTTATTGTCGCGACGAGGGGCCCCCCGGTCTGCTCCCAGAGAAAAGTCGTCACGTCGTTGTCGGGATCGGTATAACCGCCGGTCAGATCGACGGTAGAGCTTTCGTTTACGTTTCGATCCGCCCCGGCGTTCGCGGAGGGAACGGCGTAAGCGGTGCGGTAGTCGATGGAAACCGAGTCGATAAGAGGCGAATAGACCGGCACGCCGCTTGAGAGCCTCGCCAGCCATTTGATGGTGCTGTTTTCGGCCGGAAAGACAAACTCGTGACCCGGCACGACCCTGTACAGCTTGCTCCCGTCGTTGGAGAGGTAAAATTCCACTTCGCTTCCCGCGAGCACGGACCCCGAGAAGTTCAGGGTGGCCGCCGCGACGCTGAGACCGGCATCTACCGGCGAGGATTCAGCGTAGGCCGGCGAGACGAAGGCCGGGCCGAAGAGCTTTGTGGGAGTGGCGGAGGTGTTGGCCGCCAGAATTTCCTTTATGCCGTCGGAATTGAAGTCATGGGTTGCGGTTCTCGTAAACGCTTCCGGCGAGGTTGACACCTCAACGCCCTGCGTGCCCCCGTAGAGGCCGTAGAAGGGATCGTAAGAGCCGTTGTTCAGGTAGACAAGGAGCACGTTGTCGAAGGAAGACACCACAAGGTCGGGATAACCGTCGTTGTTTACGTCCGCAAGCTCGATCATGCCTCCCTGCGGGTCCGTGGAGATGGAAACGGGGGTCCCGGTAACCATGTAAAAGGGATCGGAGGTGCCGTTGTTCAGGTACAGAAGAGCCTGGCTGGACCTTTTGCCGGCGACGACGTCCAGATCGCCGTCCCTGTCCACGTCTCCGACCGCCAGGTCCACTACTGAGGCTGTATCGGTTCCTATATAGAGAGGAGAAGCTGCGCCGAAGGGGTCGGCCCCGCCCTGATTGAGGTAAAGGCTTACGGGAACGGGGGTGCCTGCGGTGGGAGCGCGTCCGGCGGCGACAACGTCCATAAGGCCGTCGCCGTTCATGTCGCCGAGGGCCACGCTGGTGTAAAAATACGGCTCCGCCCCGACGTTAAGCGCCGTCACCGAGGCGAAGGGCGCAGAGGTGCCGTTGTTTATGTAGACCTTGTTCTGCTGGCCGGTGTAGGTCATGGTGAAGGTGACCGTATCCAGCTGTGCCTTGCCGTTGGCGGTTACGAGATCGGGATAGCCGTCGCCGTTGAGGTCGCCCGCGGCTATGTCGTTTGTCGAATCGTTCAGGTCGCCTACCTGCTCCGACAGGCTGAAAAAACCGGTTGCCTGTCCGCCGTTCAGATATAGCTTTTTTGCCGCTCCGGGAGCCGAGTCAAGCGGCCCAACGGTACTGCCGGTTACCAGATCGAGATCGCCGTCGCCATCGAAATCCGCGAGCGCGGGCACGGGATTGAAATCTCCTCCGCCGAAGAAAAAACCCGAAGCGCTGGCGAAGGGGGTTTCGCTTCCGTTGTTTATAAAAAGAAGAGCGACCTCGTCACTGTTTCCCTCTACGAAATCGAGGTCGCCGTCGCCGTCAACGTCTCCCACCGCAAGAGACCATGTGTTTCTTTCAAGCGAGCCTATGGCTACCGGAGAGTAGTTGGGCACGCCGTAAATCCCCGACTGATTCCTGGCCAGAGAAGTCGCCTCGGTAGGGAAAGCGGCAAGAATATCCGGGTAGGCGTCCCCGGTGAAATCGTCCGCGAGAAGCGCGTTGACTGCCGAAAGTCCGGTGCCCGCGATATAGTAGGGGGTGGTGTCGAGGAAATAGCTTCCGCCGGATTGGCCGAAGAATACCTTTAACTCCCCCCCCTGGGTGCCGACAACCACATCCTGGCGTTTGTCCAGATTGAAATTGGCTAATGCGATGGCGGTTGCCTGTAACGGCGTCGAGCCGATATTTGACGGGCCGGTCAAAACGCCGGACGGGTCGGCGATATAGTAAACGGGGATGGCTCCGTTGAACCCGAAAACTATCAGGTCGAAGCCGGTAGGAAGGTCTTTGGCGGCTACGGCGGTTGTGCCGGCCGCTCCCACCGACATGGCGGAAAACGCGAGGCCGCCGTTGTTTTGCAGGATGAAAGTGCTGCCCGTGTCGGCAAAAACAAGATCGGGGTCGCCGTCGTTCTGGTAGTCGAAGACCGCGAGAGCGCTGGAATTTACGGTTATGCCGGTGTCGGAGAGAACAAAGGAGCCGAGGCCGTTGTTCAGCCAGAGCTTTGCCGAATCACCCATACCCACAGTCACAACGTCGTTGTCGCCGTCGCCGTCGAAATCTCCCGCTCCGATTCCGGTAAGCGCCGCCGGCATCGGCTGGTCGCTAAACCACAGCGTCGCCACGTAGAAGGGATCGGAAGAGGCGTTGTTGAGAGCGACCGTGAAGGGTGTGCCGGGGCGCGCGCCGACCACGTCCGGCCTGCCGTCGCCGTTGAAATCGGCCACGGCGACCCTCGCCAGCCCCGTTCCGGGAGCCGGAGCGGGAGAGGCGGGGTTGAAGTAGCCAAAGCCCGTATTGAGCCATACCTTGTAAGCGCCGTCGACGCTGGCCTCGACGTAATCCTTCTTTCCGTCGCCGTTGAAGTCGGCCTTCGCCAGTCCCTGTACTTCCGCCGCAAAGACAGAAGTGGGGCTGAGATAGCCGTCAAAGGGATTGGGGGTTCCGGAGTTGTCGAAATAGTTGTGCTCGCCGGAAAAGCTCCCCGCGAAAAGTTCGAGGAGGCCGTCGTTGTCGGGGTCGGCCATCGCGACGGCGTATTGCGGCGTTCCGAAGTTTGAGCCGATTTGCATTCCATAAAAGGACTGGCCTCGGCTTTCGTTTGTATAGAGGCGCGGGCCGTAGCCGTTGACGTCGGAAAAGACGAGGTCGATGTCTCCGTCGTTGTCAACGTCGCCGAGGGCCACCCCGGCCGCGAAAGGGCCGCCTTCATCTATGTTGAGGGTCGTAAAGTCCGGCAGGGAGCCGGTATTGAAAAAGATAATTGGGGAACCGCTGAAGACACCGTAGACGAGATCGAGGTTGCCGTCGCCGTCGATGTCGCCCATTCCGACGACCGAATAGTTTCCAAGCGGGGCGGTGAGCATCGGCAAGACCGCGAAAGAGCCGCCGCCGTTGTTTACATATACTTCGTTGTAGCTGCCGTTGAGGGTATAGGCGGCGGTGGCGATGTCGGGGTCTCCGTCGCCGTCGAGGTCGCCGGACGCGATTGCGTTTATTTCGGGCATGGCGCTTATCAAAGCTCCGACGCCGGTGAAGGGCGCGGCGGAGCCGTCGTTGAGATATATCCAGGTTCCGCTGGCGTAGGAGGAAATCACGAGGTCGAGTTTCCCGTCGCCGTCGAAGTCGGAAAGGAGGGTATCGTTGCTCTCCGAGGTTAAATCGACGGCTATCGGTATGGCGGTGAAAACCCCGGTTCCGTCGTTAAGGTAGAGGCGGTTCTTGCCTCCGGTGTCGTAGTTGGCCACAACGAGGTCGTTGTCCCCGTCGCCGTCCACGTCCCCCGCCGAGATCGACATGCTCATGTAAACGTCGGAGCTTATCGGGGTCTCAGTGGAGTAGGAGCCGCCGTACCTGTACATGACCGGGGGAAAGCCCTGATTGGCCACGGCCAGATCGAGGTCGCCGTCGCCGTCAAGGTCGGAAAAGACCGCGTCTCTGCCGAAATTGGTCGAGGGCGCGCCGAGAAGGGCCGGAACCGAATCATAGCTGAAAGGGTTGAACACCCTCCTCGCGCTCCCGAGCGAAAGAGCGCCGGAGCCGGTGTTCCAGTTCGCCGTAGCCCCGGCCTTGCCCAGCACACCTGAAAAATCCTCGGTAATGTTCCCGAAGGTCGCGGCAAAAGCCGGGACGGGCAGAAAGACGAGGCCGAAAACCGGCAGAGCGAGAACGACGGGAAGAAATCTCTTCATGCGACTTTTCATCTCATACCCTCCGAAGCTTAACCGCGACTCTACCGGGTAAAGCGCGGTTTTCGCTTTTGCGGCGAAAAGAATACCGGAAAAAGTCTCTCCATTTTGCATTGTAAAACAATATTTCACCGGGTACTAGGGTGCATCTGGGAGCGGAAAATTCCCCGCCCCTTAATATTTCGAGGCAAGGGGATATTATTCCGTCTTTCCGGGGAGTTGAGCGGAAAAAATAAAAGGTGGGAAATGAAAAAAAGCGGCGCTCCCGCCGGGGAGGCCGCTGTTTTATCCTCGATTATGAAAGCTACTTGCCGCCGGTTTTCCCGTCGTCGTCGAAGAGCAGCAGGTCAACGCCTCCGTCCGCTCTCTTCGAGCCCCGGAGAAGCTCCATGTGGCGAAGGACGCTGAACACTTTCTGAATCTCGTTTTGACCCAGCGAAAGGGACTCTTTTGCTTCCTCGACGGAAACCCTCCGGCGCTTTTTAACGAGCTCGTAAAGCTCCTTCTCCGGTCCCCGGAGGGTGCTTGCGGCGTCGGCTTTCGAGGTGAAAGAGCCTTTGGCCAGCTTGACCGCCCAGGGGTCGCAGGCCTTGGCCGGAGAGAGGAGGTCCATCGCGCAGTCTTCGCAGACCCGAAGAGCGCCGTGCGAAAGTTCTTCTCCGGGGGCTATCGTGTTGTTGCAGCGCTCGCAGATCATCTTTTACCTCCGTTCTCCAGGGCGTTTCTCAAGGTTTTCAGATTCGTCTCCGTTCCCATGTAAAAGCCCAGAACGAGGGGGCGCAGCTTAAGCTCTTCAGGCGGGAGCGCTTCCCCGGCTTGCGAGAGACGCTCGCCCGCAGTGTAATAGTCGAGAAGGGAAGCCGGGTGAGCGCGCCGGACGTTTTTCCAGATATCGACGGCTTCGGCGACGGTCTCGGGCGAGAGCCAGAGCCAGTTGCCGACGAGAATCCTGGCGGTGGGGACGAGCCTCGAATCCTTGTGGCGGGAAAGGAACTCTTCGATTTTCGCCGGTTCTCCCCGGATCCCCGCCGTGAGGATGAAATCCGCCCAGACGGCGGGAGGGGTTCCCGGAAATTTTTCAAGCAGCGCTGTGAGCGCGCTTTTTTCGTAAGGTTCGCCTTCCGCCGAGGGGGCCGTGGAGAGGACGAAAAGCTCGAAGGGGGTCTTGTCTTCTTTCGCCTTCAGTTCCGAATGAATTTGCCTCAAAAGTTTAAGTTCTTTTTCCAGCCTTCCGCCCTTGAGTGGGGGGTCTTTCTTTTTAAGAGCGCAGGAGTACCAAGCGCTGGCGACGAGTTCTTCGTTTACGTGAAAGAGCGCGGTGTCGGCGTGGCCGGAAAAGAGTTTTTCGGCGTCCGCGAGCGCCGCGCAGTAATCGCCGCTTTTATTGCCGTCACGGACTGACTGCAGCAACTCTTCGGGTTCGCCGATTCCTGGAATCGCCCCGGCGGCTGCCGGGAGGGGCAGAGTCAGAAGGAGAAGAAACATCAATGAAAAAACTGAAAACCCGTAGTTATAACCAGTTTGCCGACCCTTGCCTTCAAGGGGTTTCACCCCTTGACCCCGGCCCCATTTCTTTTGAGCGCCCAGAAGAAATGGGGGAAAGAAAAGGCGCACCCCTGTGGCAGGGGAAGCGTTGCGAGAAGCCCCGGTTTCAAGGAGACGCGCAGCGAGAAGCGAGACATAACCGGGTGTTAGGCGAGCTTCGAGCGAGCACGCGACACAGAAAACGGGGCTCACAGCCGCTTCCCTAGTAGAGGAACATCGGGAGCCCGACGGCGGTCCTTATCCGGGGCAGGTAGTTTTCCCTGTCGTAGAGGGTATCGACATCGACGGTCTTGGAGCCCATCAGGGGCATGTCGGCCTGTACGTGGGTGTACTTGCCGCCCTGCAGAGCGACCATCCGGCCGAATTCCTTTCTGGAGATCAGGTCCATCGCCGAATTGCCGTAGTTCTTCGCAACCATCAGGTCAAGCGCGTCGGGCGGGCCGGAGCGCATGAGGTAGCCGAGCGTCTGGAACATAGTCTTTTCGCCGGTGACCTCTTCTATCTTCTTTGAGAGCTGCTGGCCGATGCCGCCCAGCTTCTTGTGGCCGAAGGCGTCGGCCTCGCCCGTCTGGTGAATGTCCCCGCCCTCGGGAAGAGCGCCCTCGGAGATGGTGAGCATCGAGTAGTGCGAGGGGCAGGCCTTCTTGTCGCGCAGTATCAGCTCCGCCACCTTCTCGGGATTGAAGGGAACCTCGGGAATGAGCACCCGGTCGGCGGCGGCGAGGTAGCCCGCGATGAGGGAAGTCTCGCCGGAATAGCGGCCGAAAAGCTCCACCACGCCGATGCGCTCGTGGGAGCCGGTGCAGGTGCGAAGCTGGTGGATGTATTTCACGGAGAGGCTTATCGAGGTGGAAAAACCGATGCAGTAGTCGGTGCCGAAGACGTCGTTGTCCATCGTCTTGGGTATGGAGACCATCGGATAGCCTTCGCGGTGGAGGCGGGAGGCGTAGCCGAGGGTATCTTCGCCGCCGATCGGGACCAGAACGTCTATCCCCATCCTTTCGAGCACCTTTTTGACGTGGAGGGTGCAGTCGATCTTCCCCCCCTCGCCGGGGCGCAGCAGGTCTTGCGATATGAAGGCGGGAACGCTCTTGGGTGCGACGCCCCAGGGGTTTACGCGGGCGGTGTGGAGAAAGGTTCCGCCGTTGCGCTCCACCGTGCGCGTATTGTCGAGGTTCAGCTCAAGGGTGAATTCCCTGACGCTCTCCGGGTCGTCGGGATTGAGGTGGAGTAGCCCCATCCAGCCCCGGCGAAACCCAAGAACGGTGTGGCCCTCCGCCATCGCGCGGGTTACTACGGCTCTTATCGCGGGATTTAGACCCGGAACGTCTCCGCCGCCGGTTAGTATTCCTATACGCATTTTGTGACTCCTTTATTTTAAATTAAGTGATTGCCTTAAACAGTCTACGGCTTCGGCTTTTGACGCGGGTCGTCGTCGCTACTCGGTAGCGCTCCTCGACGTAGTCACGCTACTGTCTTCGTCGCGCTCCCTGCGGGCTCCTCGCCCGGCGTCAAAATCCTTTGCCGTCAATAAAAATCTTTCGCGATTTTCGTTGCCGGAAGCACTTTTAGCAACGTTTATCCGAAACCTCACAACGAGTATATTCAGCCGGATAACATATTCAAGGCGTCTATTCCGTTCGTATCGCTCTCACCGGGTCCATGCGCGAGGCCTGCCAGGAGGGATAGAGGGTCGCCAGCCAGCAGAGGGCTATCGCGGCGATCGAAAATACGGCGGTGGAGATTACCTCGGGCTCCATCGGCAAACTGTCGAAGAGGTAGATGTCGCTGGGAATCTTCACGAACTGGAAGGTGTTCTGCATGTAGCAGACAAATATTCCCAGCGCGGCCCCGAAGAGCGCCCCGGCGGAGCCTATTATCAGCCCCTGAATCGCAAAAATGCGCCGTATCGTGGTGTTTTTCGCGCCCATCGCCTTAAGTATCCCTATCTCCCGCGTCTTCTCGATTACCACCATGATGAGAGTGGCGGCGACGTTGAAGGCCGCGACGATGACTATGAGGCCCAGTATCAGCGAGAGCACCGCCTTCTGGAGGGCCAGCGCGCTGAAGATGTTGCGGTTCATCCTCTTCCAGTCGCCCACCCACCAGCGCTGCCCGAGAACGTTGCGGAGCGTCTCCGCCACCTCCGGGGCCTTGTCGATGTCGTCCACCCGTATGTCGAGGGCCGAGACCGCGCCGTTCATCCCCAGAAGATCGTCGGCGTTTTTGAGGGAGAGGAAGGCGAAGGTAGAATCGAAATCGTACATACCCGAATTGAAGACTCCGCCCACCAGAAAGAGGCGTGAACGGGGGGTCTCCCCGATGGGGATGGTCAGCCGCACCCTGTCTCCCGCCTTGACCCCGAGTTCGGTCGCCAGCTCCCTTCCGATAAGCACCGCCGGGGCCTCGCCGCCGAGGGAACTGGCCGAGCCCTCGACCATTCCCTTGCCGACGACCTCCAGAAAGTCCGGGTCCGCCGGGTCGACGCCGCGAATCGCCGCGCCGGAATTGGATCCGCCCGAAGCGAGGAGCGCCTGCCCGAGGAGTATCGGCACCACCCTTTTGATTCCGGGAATCTCCCGGATGCGCCCGATAACCTCGCTGCCGCCGTCGGGAATTGGCCCGGAGAGGGCGTAGACCGAGACGTGGGCGTTCATCCCCACCAGCTTGTCACGCAGCTTGCCGGAATAGCCCGTCATCACCGCGTAAACCACGATGAGCGCCGCGACGCCGAGCGCCACGCCGCCGGTCGAAAGCCAGGTGATGAGGGAGATGAACTTCTCCGTGCGCTTTGTTCGCAGGTAGCGAAAGGCGATCCACGTTTCGAGGGTGTTTTTCATCCCGCAAATATAGCCGCAACGGGGGCGAAACCTCAACCTGCAAAGAAAAATAAAGGACGGGCTTGACAAGTTTTCGGGTAGTGCCGATGCTCTTTACGGGCAAATCCTAAATAAAAAGGAGAAGTAAGATGCAGGACCGGGCGGTAAAGATTGCGGCGGTTATGTTCATCGTCGGAGGGGCTTTCTGGGGGCTTTTCACGGCGAAGTCGATCCTCATACCGCTGGCGGTCGCCATAGTCGTGGGGTATCTGCTCGAAGCAATGGCCGACGCCCTGCGCAGCGCGCTGCCGCGAGGTCAAAGGGTGCCCCGGTGGGTCTTTCTCCTCGCCTCGCTGGCGCTGGCCGCCGTGGCGACGCTGGAGATCATAAACGCCATGACGATAAGCCTCTCCTCCGTCACCGAGGCCGCCCCCATTTATCAGGAAAACATCTACGCCATCATAAAATCCGGCGCCGGGTGGTTCGGCATGAAGGAAGCCCCGAGCCTGGACAAAATCCTCGCGGGGCTGAACGTGGAGGGTATGGTGGGGAGCATGGCGGGGCTGGTCGCCGAGATCGCCGGAGACCTCGGGCTGATAGTCGTCTACGTAATCTTCATGATCGTGGAGCGGCCCGCCTTTGAAGCCAAACTAAAGTCGCTGGTCCCGGAAGGACCGGGCAGGGAGCGCTCCACCGGGGTGATGGCGTCCATCAACGACCGCATACGAAAATACGTCCTCATAAAGACCTTCGCCAGCATCCTCGTGGGCGTCCTTTCCTACGGCGTCCTCTTCTTCGTCGGGGTGGATTTCCCCTTCTTCTGGTCCTTCCTCATCTTCCTCTTCAACTACATCCCCACCGTCGGCGCTCTCGCCGGAGTGGGGCTACCCTCCCTCCTCGCCCTCGTGCAGTTCGCTTCCCCCGGCCCCTTCCTGGCCGTGGTAATCGGACTCGTAGTGATACAGTTCCTGACCGGAAATCTGCTGGAGCCCAAGCTACTCGGGGCCTCGCTCAACATAAGCCCTCTCGTCGTGCTGCTCTCCCTCGCCGTCTGGGGGAAGCTCTGGGGGATAACCGGAATGTTCCTCTGCGTCCCGCTCACCGTCATCCTGATGATAATCTTCGCGGAGTTTCCCAAGACCCGTCCCGTCGCCGTGATGCTCTCGGCGGATGGGAATGTAGGGGGAAGGGGGTAGATTTCGTCATTCCCGCGAATGCGGGAAACCAGTGACTTTTGTGTGCTGCGCACGTTTACGGCTAGCGGGGCTTGGCGCGCCCCGCACCCTGGGTACTTCTTTTAGCGTGTAGGTCGTGCTTGAGGAACGAAAGCCGACAATACCTTAATTGTTTTAGCTATTTATGTAGGATGGGCTTTAGCCCATCGGTCTACGTCTGTGGGGCTCTGCCCCACTCCCCTTGGTACTTCTTTTAGAAAGAAGTACCCAAGAAATCGGCCCGGAAGGAGACGCTCGCTCTTCGAGCGACCGGTCGCTACGGCGGGGGCGTGAGGGGGCACCCGTTCGCTACGCTCACTAAGACCCCCCCGCCGCCCTTTCCGCCTCCGCTCCCTGCGTCACCTACGGGCCACGAAGAGGACGAAAGGATGGCTCGCACACGAGAAGGATTATTTGCTCTCGTGTGCTCGAAGGTAATTTGTTTATAGCTATTTGAGATATGTGCAGAAAATCTACCTTCGAGAACAAAAGCTCAAAAAGATTCGCTTTTGTTCGAGCCTTATTTTCGTTCCCCACGCCCTCCGGCGCCAGCGAGTGAGAGAGCGAGGGTGTTCCGAGCGCGCCATGAGCCCGTGGCGATTTGCGCGCTCGCCGAGCGATGAACGAGCGCTTTGGCGCAAAGGGGGCGCGCCTTTTCTTCCCACCGCTTCTTTTGGGCGCTCAAAAGAAGCGGTGTTGGGGCGCAGGGGCGAACAGCCCCGCAACTATATAATCACATTAATGTTTTGGCGTAGTTGGTGGGCCGAACCCACCTGCGCGGCTACATGGCTTGAGGCATGCATAGGATTTATATAATATGACCAAAGAAAAAATAGGCAAGGTTGCAGCCGCTGAAAGAAATCTTAAAACCGCTGTGAGACTTTTTTTTAGAAGAGAAGACCCTGTTTCTATATATTTGCTAATTCAATCTTCTTATGCGGTGATTAATGACATAGCGGGTAAAAGAGGCTTAACATTACAGCATTCATTTAATAATTATGTTAAGGAAGAATATATTAAAGAAATAGCTCGCAGCATAAATAGGCCTGCTAATTTTTGCAAGCATGCCGATAGCGACCATGATGGCGTTTTAGAGTTTAACCCCGATTTTATTCCTCAGTTTTTATATTTAACAATAGGGTTGTTTGCAGATATTGAAAGTAGGTTATTTCATGAGGGACTGGTGTTTCAGTGCTGGTATTGTTTAAAAAATCCACATTTCGTCAAAAATAAAAGTCTTAAATCTGCTATCGAGATTAGCAAACACAATAATATTAGTTCAGATGATTTTGATATATTTTTAATGTTATGCGACAGAAAATTTTATGATGAGCATTGTGTATAATTCATATAAATCCTTGTTATATGATACGTTGTGTTTAAGCCGTGTTGGATGCGTTAGGCGCAAGCCGTAACGCGCCACACGATTCCCTAATTAAAACAACTCGCTGCTTTCTGTAGCGCATACTCGCAAAAGGCCCGCGCCGAGGGTGGGAGTTCGCGCCTTCTGTGGCGGACGAGGTAGAATCTGCGTTCGATGGGCGCAAGCCCCGTTACTTCGATCTTCCTGAACAGCCCCGCTTCAAGTTCCTCCAAAGCCGAAATCCCCGACAGAAAAGATGCGCCTATCCCTGCGGCCACCGCCTTTTTGACGGCGGTGGTGGAGCCGAGTTCCGCGACCACTTCCATGGAATTCATCTCCAGCCCCGCCGCCTTGAGGGCGTTTTGCACGGTGAGCCGCGAGGCCGAGCCCTCCTCGCGCATGACGAGGGGTAGGGCGGCAAGCTCCTGCAAGGTGACGGTTTCGGGAAATTCGGCTTTCGCGGAGGCGTAGAGGCATATCCTGTCGTCCCAGATGGGGAAGAATTCGAGGTCGGGGTCTTCGACGCTGCCGCCGACGAGGCCGAGGTAGGCGTCTCCGCGCTGGATCGCCTCGATGGTCTCGCGGCTGTCGTGAATTTTCATCACTATGCGAAGGCTGGGGTGGGCTTTCTTGAAGTGGGCGATGCACACCGGGAGGAGGTATTCGCCGGGGACGTTGGAGGCGTGCAGTTCGAGGGTCCCGGAAAGCAGCCCCTTGTAGTCGGAGGCCTCTTCGAGGAGTTTTTTGCGCGCCGAGAGTATCTCCTTCGCCCTCGGGAGAAACCTTTTCCCCGCCTCGCTCAGCTCGACCCCTCGCGGCAGCCGGTTGAAGAGGGCGACGCCGAGCTCTTCCTCAAGCTCCCGGAGCTGGCCGCTGACGGTGGGCTGGGTGACGAGAAGGGTTTCGGCGGCCAGAGTCACGCTGCCCGTGCGGGCGGTTTCGACGAAGGCCTCCAGGTGGCGGAACATCATGTTATCACCTCGTTTACGGATTTGCCGCAAAGACGGTTGGAGATCGCCTCGGCGAGGAAGACCGTGGCCTCCTGATCGAGATATTCAAGTATGTTTTTGTCTACGAGGATTGTCGCCCTTGCGGGAAACTCCTCGGTCGCCTCCCAGTAGAGCAGCAGCAGCGAAATTCTCGGCAGCGGGGTCAGTCGCCAGACCCTGTCCGCCGAGCCCAGCTCGTCACGCACTCCCCCGAGTTCGCGGACGGCCTCGTCGAGCTTCTCCCCGTGGCCGGAGTAATGCCTGGCTATCTTCTCGCCGCAGCTCTCGAAGTTGGCCGATTTGCTGGTGGAGTTGGGAAGCTCCCTGAAGGAGACCCACTTCCCGGCCGGTTTTGCGCCGCTGGCGCGGGTGAGGTAGATGTAGAGGAAGACCTTTACCCAGACGCTCGGCGGCTCTCCCTTGAGCGCCTTCACGTCTTCGAGGCCGATCTCGTAGGAGCCGTCGAGGAAGGGGCAGACGAGGGAATCCCCCGCCTGGACGCAGCCGGAGTTTGCCGCCATGACCTGCAAATCGGCGGCGCGGAATTTTTTGCTGAGACTCACTACCGCCTGGTCGTGGGTGGGGTCTTTCTTGCCGCCCCCCCTGGCCCTGTCCTCGGCGATGAGAGTTTTCATCCTCTCAACCTCTCCGGCTGGGAGGTGGGGGCAGCTCGCGAGGTCCCACCCTTCGAGGTAGACCGAGATGGAGAAGGGGTAGCAGCCGCTCTTCTTGCACTCCCCGCAGTTGGTGCCGGGCAGGTCTTTTAAAATGTCGAGAACTTTGTAGGCCATTTAAATTCCCAGTGTTAGGTTTTGACCGGACAAAAATAGGCGACAAAGCGGATTTACTCAAGCCGCCTGTGATAAGATAACCAAAAATAATACCGGAGTGAGAAATGGAAGAAGCAGCCGTATGGCTTAAATGCATGGTAAACGCGCCGGAGGCCCTTCGCGAGTTGGCCGCTCTCGAACTGATGGAGCTGGGCGCGGGCGGGATAGAGGAATCCGGCGAGGAACTGGCAGCCTACTACAAACCCGGCGACAAAGAGAAGGTAGAGGCCGCTCTCGGACGCTTCGCGGCCCTCCACGAAGCCGAAGTTGTAAAGATTCGGTGGGAGGAGATCGCCTCCGAGGACTGGTGGGAGTCGTGGAAGAAGTATTTCCATCCCCTCAAGGCCTCCAAAAGGCTCTGGATCTGCCCTACCTGGGAAAACGTTCCGCCGCCCGAAGAGGGCATGGCGACCTTGCTCATCGATCCGGGCCGCGCCTTCGGCACCGGGGGCCACGAGACAACGCGCCTTTGCCTCGACATGATAGACGAGTGCCTCCTGGCCGAGCCGGTGGTCGCGATGCTCGACGTCGGCTGCGGCTCGGGGATTTTGTCCATCGCGGCGCGGCTTCTCGGGGTGAAAAAGGTCGGCGCGCTCGACATGGACATCCTCGCCGCCAAAGCCACCCGCGACAACGCCCTGCTGAACCGCGTCGAGGAGGGTATCGAGGTCTACTGCGGGGAACTGCGGGCGATAAAGGGGGAGTGGCCGCTGGTCGTCGCAAACATCCTCTACCAGATAGTCCTCGGCCTCGCCCCGCTGCTGGCGAAGCACACCGCCCCCGGCGGCAGGCTCATCATCTCAGGTTTTCTGGTCGAGGAGTGCGAGGGCGCAAGGAGCTACTTCGAGGGGCTGGGGTTTGAAACGATGGACAGACAGGATATGGGGCCGTGGAGCGCACTTTTGTTACGGAAGATATCCTGATCAATCCCTAAGCAATTGTTCCACGGCGCAGTTCGTAAGCGCCCAGATCGCATCCAGTTGCATATATTGTCCCGCGCGGGAATCTATGAGGAAGATAGCGGAGGAGGCGAACCCCTCGTCCGCCGCCCAGAGGACGAGTTGGAGGGGAATCTTCGGCAGCGCAAGGATGCTGGCGGAACCGTCGCCGATAGCCACCTCGCTCCACCCGCGCTCAAGCGTCCTTTTCCTGAACTCTGCGGGTGAAGCGCCGAAGCGCTCCGAGATTTTCCGGGTTGCGGGGGCGTGGTGGCCGTGAAAGAAGGTCGCGCCGCCCGGAAGCTCCAGCAGGGAGACGAACTCACCGGAGGGCTGCGAGCCGGTCGCCCCCCAGAGGTAGGAAATAGCCGTAAGCCCCTGATGAAACCCCGCCGGAACGTTGGGCGCGGCCGTGAAGAAAATTCTTCTGTCGGCGGGCGAGATGACCAGTTCTTTGCCGAGAAGGGAGAGGGTGAATTTTTCGCCGTCCCACCGGGCGAGAGACCTTTCCGCCACTTCCTCGGGATTTTGCGCCGTAAGGCGCTCCCAGTGCAAGGGATGTATTGTTTCGCTCGATACATAGAGAGTTTTTTCTTCTGCCGCCATTGTTACCCCTGAAAGTTTGCCGGTTTCGATTAAGTTAATTATAGGGATTTTTCCTGAATGGAAAAGGAAGCGATAAAAAAGGCCGTGGAAGCCGCTTACGAGCGGATAGCCGCCGAGGGCTCGCGCGCTCCCGGAGGACTGGCTTTTCCCACCGGCGAGGCGCTCGCGCTTTCGCTCGGGTATCCTCCGGACATCGTCGCGAAGGCCGGAAGGGAGACTCTGGACGGCTTCGTCGGGGCTTTTCCCCTCGCGGGGGAAATTATGAAAGAGGGAGGAGAGTTGACCGTCGCCGATCTAGGCTGCGGCTCAGGGCTCGACACCCTCTGGCTCGCTGGAGCGGGCGCGAGGGTCGTCTCCCTCGACGCGAGCCGGGGGATGCTGCGGAACCTTGCCGCGGCTTCGGGGGAGTGCGAGGCGGTGGAGGGGTTCCTCCCCGATATCCCCCTCAAGAGCGATTCTTTCACCCACGTCCTGACCAACGGGGCGGCCAATCTCGTCTTCGACAAGCAATTGCTGGCGAAAGAGGTCTTCAGGATACTGAAACCCGGCGGGAGGTGGCTCCTCGCCGACGTAATGGCGCTGGGCGAGCTTGGGGAAGAGCTGAGAAAAGACCCGGAGGCGTGGGCGTTTTGCGTAGGTGGCGCGGTTTCGCCGGGGGAATGGGAAGCACTGTGTCTCGGGGCCGGTTTCCGGGAGGCCGAAGTCGAGATCGTCGAGAGGTTCATGCCCTTGGGGAAGGGGGTTCTGAGAGCGGTTAAGTAACCACGCTTACCCCGAGAGTTTTCGGCGAAGGCATTGGACGAACTCGGGAATTTACAACTTGCCGGGCTTCGCCCCGCACCCATGGCACTTTTTTTAGAAAAAAGTGCCCAAAAAATCGGCCCGGACCCGTCGCTCGCGCTTTAAAAAAGCGCGACCACTTCGTTCCGGCTGGGCCGTACGGGGCACTCGCTCCGCTATCGCTTCGCTAAGACCCCGCGCCGGCCCGACGCCTCCACTCGTTGCGCCGCGTACGGGCCACGAGTAGGACGAAAAGAAGGCTCGCCGATAAGTAAATTATATGAACTTATCGGCTCGAAGGTTTTTTGTTTACAGCTAAAAAAACTCATCCCGAGAGCTTGTTTCGCAGGTTGCGGACGAATTCAGCCGTGGGGAAGCCGGAGACTATGACCTCTCCCTCTCCGGTTATCGTCAGCGCGGTCTCGGCGCGGCTGTTCATGACGATCTCTTCGAGAAGGTCGAGGCCGGTCTCGGTAAGGGGAACGAGTCTCTGGTTCGAGGAGCCCCGAAGGCTTCCGGCGGAAGGGCTTTGAACCTCGTATCTGCCGTCGATCAGAAGGTCGATTTCGCAAAGGAGCTTTTTGAGTTCCCAGGGACCGTTTTTAAGCTCGGCGAGGGTGTAACCGGTGAAGGCGATGACGCCGGTTTTGGGTCGCTTCGCCTTCAGCAGCCGGAGAAAATCGGCCAGCTCGTCCGCCTGCGCGAAGGGCTCTCCCCCGGAGAGAGTGACCCCTGAAAAATCGAGGCTCAGCGCTTCCTCCAGCAGTTTTTCAGGCGAAAGAAGCCGCTTGTTCTCAAAGGGGCGAAGCTCGGGGTTGAAGCACCCCTCGCAGACGAAGGGGCAGCCCTGCGCCCAGACGGTCAGGCGCGCTCCCGGCCCGTTCACCCCCTCCGTTACCGCGATGTGGCGAATATTCAGCAATCCGGCCCTGCTTTCTGGATGAATGAGAAGGAAACGCTTTCAAAGGCTGCTGAAAAACGTCGGGAGAAGCCGCGGTTTCAAGGAGCCGCGTAGCGATGGGGCGAGACAGTAGCAGCGCTACGGAGAGCCCCTGAGCGAGCACGGCGACACTTAAAAACGCGGCTCGCAACAGTTTTTCAACAGCCTTGCAAAGACGTTAGAACGTATCTATATGGAAAGCAAGTCCACATCACCTTGAACCTCCGGATAGTGTATGCTACTTTTCGCTCTTTCCGTTAAAGTCGCAAGGGGAATGCAGCAAACCCCGTGGAGCAAAAGATGAAGATAACCGCCAAAGAAGCAGGCCGCGTCGCCGAGCTGGGAAGATTGAAATTCTCCCCCGAAGAGCTCGAGACGCTTGCCTCCGAGATGTCGAACATCCTCGATTACGTGGAGAAGCTCGGGGAACTCGACCTCGAAGGGGTCGAGCCGATGTCCCACGTTTTCGGTGTCATGGAAACCCGAAGGGAGAGGGAGGACGAGGTCCGCCCCGGACTCTCCAACGACGAGGCGCTCTCCAACGCGCCCTACCCGGAGGAGGGCTGCTACCGCGTGGCCAAGGTCATCGACGAGGGGGCGGGCGCATGAAGGAACTTGTAAAAAAGACCGGCCACGAGCTGCGCGGGCTTCTCGATAAAAAAGAGGTCACCAGCGTCGAGGTCGCCAAGGCCTTTCTCGGGCGCATTGAAGAGATCGACGGCGAGCTTAACTGCTTTTTGACCGTCACCGCGGACCTCGCCCTCGAACAGGCGAAGGCGGCGGACGAACGGATAACTTCCGGCAAGGCGGGGCCGCTCACCGGCATCCCGGTGGGGCTGAAAGACCTTCTCGTGACGAAGGGCGTTCGGACGACCTGCGCCTCGAAGATACTCGAAAACTTCATCCCCCCTTACGACGGGACGGCGGTTGCGAAACTCCGCGAGGCGGGGGCGATCTTCCCCGGAAAGCTCAACATGGACGAGTTCGCGATGGGCTCCTCCAACGAGAACTCCGCCTTCGGGCCGGTAAAGAACCCCTGGGACCTCACCCGCGTACCCGGCGGCTCCAGCGGCGGCAGCGCCGCCTCCGTGGCGGCCTGCGAAGTCCCCATGTCGCTCGGCAGCGATACCGGCGGCTCCATCCGCGAGCCCGCCGCCTTCTGCGGCATCGTCGGCATGAAGCCCTCCTACGGCAGGGTCAGCCGCTACGGCCTTATCGCCTTCGCTTCGAGCCTCGACCAGATCGGACCGATGGCGCGGGACGTCGAGGACGCCGCGATCCTTTTTAAGGCCATCTCGGGTTTCGACCCGAGGGACTCGACCTCGCTGAACCCGCCCGCTTTCGACCTCAAGAAGGCCCTTAATCCCGACGTAAAGGGACTCCGCATCGGAGTGCCGAAGGAATATTTCGTAGAGGGCATGGACCCGGAAGTCGAAAGCGCCGTCAGAAAGGCGATAGCACAGCTCAAAGAGATGGGGGCGGAGGTAAAGGAGGTCTCCCTTCCCCACACCGAGTACGCCGTGGCTGTCTACTACATCATCGCCACCGCCGAAGCCTCCTCCAACCTCGCCCGCTTCGATTCGGTGCGCTTCGGCATGCGCGTAGACGGCAAAGACCTGATAGACACTTACCGGGAGACCCGCGCGGCGGGGTTCGGCATGGAGGTCAAGCGGCGCATCATGCTGGGCACCTACGCCCTTTCGGCGGGTTATTACGACGCCTACTACCGCAAGGCCCAGCGCGTGCGCACCCTCATCGCCCGCGATTTCGCGGAGGCTTTCAGGGAAGTTGACGTCATCTGCACGCCGGTCGTTCCTTCGGTAGCTTTCAGGCATGGAGAGAAGATAGCCGACCCCCTGCAGATGTACCTTTCCGACATCTTCACCATACCCCTGAATCTCGCCGGGCTTCCGGGGCTTTCCCTCCCCTGCGGTTTCACGAAGGAGGGGATGCCGATCGGCCTCCAGATGATGGCCGGTTTTCTACAGGAAGAGACGCTCTTTCGGGCGGCTTACGCCTACGAGCAGGCGAACGACTGGCGCAGGATTCCGGCGCTCGGGGAGGTGAAGTGATGGATTGGGAAATGGTCGTGGGCCTAGAGGTCCACTCGCAGCTTCTCACGAAGACAAAGATATTCTGCGGCTGCTCGACCCGGTTCGGCGCGAGCCCCAATACCCAGGTCTGCCCTGTCTGCCTCGGCCTTCCCGGAGCCCTTCCGGTGCTGAACAAGAGGGTGGTCGAGTTCGCGATAAAGGTGGGGCTGGCGACGGGCTGCACGGTGGCCCCGGTAAGCCGCTTCGCCCGCAAGAACTACTTCTACCCCGACCTGCCCAAGGGCTATCAGATAAGCCAGTACGAGCTTCCGATTCTCGAATTCGGCCATCTGGACATCGAGGACGACAAGGGAGCCCCCAAGCGCATCGGCATAACCAGAATCCACATGGAGGAGGACGCCGGAAAGCTCCTCCACCCCGACGTTCCCGGCGCGGACTACAGCCTCGTGGACCTCAACCGCGCCTGCGTGCCGCTGCTGGAGATCGTCAGCGAGCCGGACATTCGCTCGGCGGGGGAGGCGGTGCGCTACGTCAAGAAGCTGCGGGAGATACTCGTCTACCTCGGCGTCTGCGACGGGAACATGAACGAGGGGAGCCTCCGGGTGGACGCCAACGTCTCCGTGCGCCCGAGGGGGCGCGAAAAATTCGGCACCCGCGCCGAGATAAAGAACGTCAACTCCTTCAAGTTCCTCGAACAGGCGATAAATTACGAGCGCGAGCGGCAGATTGAGCTTATAGAGGAGGGCGGCACGGTGATTCAGGAGACCCGCCTCTTCGACGCGGCGAAGGGGGTAACCCTCGGCATGCGCTCCAAGGAAGAGGCCCACGACTACCGCTACTTCCCCGACCCCGACCTTTTGCCGATAGTCATAAGTTCCGAAGAGGTCGAGAAGGCGAAAGAACTGCTTCCCGAACTTCCCGACCCCAAGCGCGAGCGGTTCAGGACAAGCTACGGTCTCCCGGCTCTCGACGCCGACGTGCTCTGCTCCGCGCGGGAACTGGCGGATTTCTTCGAGGAGGCGGTAAAGCTCCACTCCGACGCCAAAGCCGTCTCCAACTGGGTGATGGGCTCTGTCCTCAAGAACCTCAACCGCGACGGCTTCGACTCGGTCGCCTTCTCACCCGTCACCCCGGCGATGCTCGCGGGGATGCTGGATCTGGTAAAAAACGGGGCAATCTCCTCCAAGATCGCTAAGGAGGTTTTCGAGGAGATGTGGACGAGCAAAAAGTCCGCCGAAGCGATAGTGAAGGAGAAGGGGCTGACCCAGATCTCCGACACCTCCGAGATAGAGGCGATAGTGGACGCCATAATCGCCAAAAACCCCTCCGAGTTCGAGAGGCTGAAAGGCGGCGACGCAAAGCTGACCGGCTTTTTCGTCGGCCAGATAATGCGCGAATCGAAGGGCAAGGCGAACCCCGGCCTCGTCAACGAACTACTCAAAAAGAAGATGGATAGCTAGATGAGTTTCTATACTCTTAAGTGGACGGGCGAAACCCTCCTCCTCATAGACCAGACGAAACTTCCCTGCGAGGAAGTCTATATCGAGTACTCCGACTGGCGGGAGGTGGCGAAGGCGATAACGGACATGATAGTCCGGGGAGCGCCCGCAATCGGCGTCACCGCCGCCTACGGTCTGGCGCTGGCCGCCCGCGAGGGGGCCAAAGGCGCGGATTTTAGCGGCTATATGGAAGAGGCCTACAGGGTCTTCGCGGCGACGCGCCCGACGGCGGTGAACCTCTTCTGGGCGATCGAGCGGATGAAGGGGAAGGAAGCGGAGCCGAAGGCTCTTTCTCCCTCCGAAATCGCCGAAGGGCTCGTGAAGGAAGCGATCCTGATACACGAGGAAGACGTCGAGGCGAACCGCGCGATGGGGCGCTTCGGCGCTGCCCTTCTGCCCGACGAGTGCGTCGTCCTCACCCACTGCAACGCCGGTGCGCTCGCCACCGCCGACTACGGGACCGCCCTCGGCGTGATACGCGGCGCGGTGGAGGCGGGAAAGAAGGTCAGCGTCTACGCCGACGAGACCCGCCCCTTCCTGCAGGGAGCGAGGCTCACCGCGTGGGAGCTGATGAAGGACGACATCCCCGTCACCCTCATCTGCGACAACATGGCCGGATATCTCATGAAGACCCGCAAGGTGGACGCGGTCATAGTGGGCGCGGACAGGATAGCCGCCAACGGCGACACCGCCAACAAGATCGGCACCTACTCCGTCTCGATACTCGCCAAAGAGCACGGTATCCCGATGTACATAGCCGCCCCGCTATCCACGGTGGACCTTTCGCTGGACACCGGAGACAAGATACCGATAGAGGAGCGCTCGCCGGTCGAGGTTACCTGCCTCGGCGGCAGACAGGTGGCTCCGGGAGGCGTGAAGGTCTGGAATCCCGCCTTCGACGTGACCCCTGCGGAGTATATCGCCGCGATAATCACCGAAAAAGGAGTCGCCCGCCCGCCCTTTACGGAATCCTTAAAATCCCTCGTAAAGGATCGGCTTCCTGAATAGTTTGCCGGAAGATGAAGTAAAGTTCTAAAGAAAGGTTTGTAATGAAATCCTTAATATACACGCTTGCGCTTCTTTTCGCGGTTTCCCTCCTCTGGGGGTGCGCCGGGGCCGAGAAGCGCGACGTTCCCCCCGCCGAGGCGCTCTTCAATCAGGCGAAAAACGCCGTGGAACATGAGAACTTCGAGGAGGCGGACGAGCTGATCATGACGATGAGGGAGGAATATCCCTTTTCGCCCCTCGCCATCGAGGCCGAGCTGCTTTCGGCGGACGTGCTTTATCTCCGGGAGAATTTCGCCGAGTCGGCGGCCTCCTACCGCGCCTTCGAGGAAAACCACCCCGCACACGCCAGGGTTCCCTACGCGATTTACAAGAGGGGACTTTCCTACTACGGCCAGCTTGAGACGGAAGGCCGCGACCAGACGCCCGCCAAGACGATGGTGGAGCTCTTCACGAGATTAATTTCGGCCTATCCCTCTTCGGAATACGCCGCGGACGCCGGTGAGAAGACAAAGGAGGGGAAGGAGCTGCTCGCGGGCCACGAGCTCTACGTAGCCCGGTTTTACCTCCGGAAGGAAGAGTACAAGGCGGCGCTGGGCAGGGTTACGAACGTACTTCGCGACTACCACGATTCAAAAGCGGCGGGGGAAGCTTCGAGGATGGCCGACGAGATACGGGCGAGGATGCAGGAAACGGGGATCACGACCGAATAAACGCTGGGCGTCCGGCTTCCTCTTTCGGCGAAGGTCTGCGTCGTTTCTCGGGCGCGGGTCTTGGCGTATTCCTGATACTGCCTGCGACCGCGCGCCCTGCGGACTCCTTGCCCTTCGCCGAAATAGTTTGCCGGAAGTTGAAAGAGAATCTTTCTCGCCGCTTTGCTAAATTTTTGAACAACTCTGCAAGAACCCGGAAGTTCTCTGCAACCAGCCTCAGACCCCCGCTATCTCGTACTCCTCGCGGTGGAAGTCTTTCCTGGCTTTCAGGGTTATGTGCACGCCGAGGGCCTGCTCCAGCATTTCCAGATCGGCCCGCTCCTCCTCGAAGATGAACTGGACCACGTCCTTGTTCGCTTCGACCACCACGTCTTCGCCGGTGATGAGGTTGCGCTTGCGCCGAAGGTCGCGGAAGATCTCCGCAGCCACCGTGGACTTGGAGCGCACCATCCCTGTGCCGTCGCAATAGGGGCAGGCTTCCGAGAGAGACCTGCCAAGGTTCTCGCCCACCCTCTTTCGCGTCATTTCAACGAGGCCGAGGCTCGAAATCTGGAGAAGGTTGGTTTTGGCCCTGTCCTTCTCGAACTCGGTGCGGAAGGTCTCGAAGACTTTCAGCCTGTTCTCCTCGTGCTCCATGTCGATGAAGTCGATGATGATGATGCCGCCGATGTTGCGGAGCCGAAGCTGGTAGGCTATCTCTTTCGCGGCTTCGAGGTTGGTCTTGAGAATGGTCTCTTCGAGGTTTCGCTTGCCGACGAAGGAGCCGGTGTTCACGTCTATCGCGGTAAGCGCCTCGGTCATCTCGATTACTATGTAACCGCCGCTCTTTAGCCACACCCGCTTTTCCATCGCCCTCGAAAGCTCTATCTCTATCCCGTAGAAGTCGAAGATCGGCTCGGGGCGCGTGTAAAGCTCGACGGCGGAGGCCGCCTGCGGAACGAAGGTGTTGACGAAATCGAGAATCTCCCGGTACTCGTCGGGGGAATCGACAACTATCCTCCTGACGGAAGGGGTGTAAAGGTCGCGGATGGAGCGGGAGATGAGATCGAGGTCGCTGTGGAGGAGCGAGGGGGCGGCCTGAAAGGCGGATTTTTTGGATATCTCTTCCCAGAGCCTCCGGAGGAAGTCCATCTCCGGGCGAAGCTCTTCCTCCTTGCATCCCGCCGAGACGGTGCGGACTATGTAGCCGCCGGGGTTTTCGCCCTTGAGCTTTTCCACCAGCTCCTTGAGCCGCTGGCGCTCCTTTTCGTCCTCTATCCTCCTCGATACGCCGACGTGATCGACGTTGGGCAGGTAGACGATGTTCCTGCCGGGGAGGCTGATGTGCTGGGTGATGCGCGCCCCCTTCCTCCCCAGGGGCTCCTTGGCGACCTGCGCCGTGATGAGCTGGCTCTCGGTGAGGAGGGTCTCGATGGGGGCCGAGGCGCGCTTTTTAAAGGGAACCTCCGTTTCGGGTTCCCTCTCGTCCTCGAATTCTATCTCCGAGTACTCCCTGCCCTGCCCCTCCACGTCGGAGACGTAGAGGAAGGCGGCCTTTTCAAGGCCGATATCGACGAAGGCGGCCTGCATCCCCGGAAGGACGCGGCTGACCCTGCCCTTGTAGACCGACCCGGCTATTCTTCTGTCGCGCACGCTCTCGTGGTAGAACTCCGAGAGGAGCTTGTTCTCCATCAGCGCGACGCGGGTTTCCTGCCGGGTGGCGCTTATGATTATCTCTTTTTCGATAAGTGGCTGGCTTTGATCGGAGCCCATTACTCTTCCCTCGGAATTTCCATCCGTATCTTCAAAACCCTTTTCAGGGCCCTGTCTCCCTCGGGAAGATCCGCGAGGGCGTGAAAAAGGAGTTCCGGGGCCACCAGCCCCCCGTCGCCGGAGCGCCTCATCAAAAAGCCAAGAGCGCCGTCGGGCCTCACCCAGAGTCCGCGTACGTAGTCTTTTGACTCCATGACCCTGTCCGGTTTCCCCACTCTCCTTTTTATAACCAAAAACGAGTCTTTCTCCCAGAACCTTCTGAAAATCTCTTCCCAGCCGCCCACCGCCCCGGCGGCGCTTTGGGCCCTGGCGGAAGGCTCCAGCAGGTATTCCTCAAGGGTCGAGCCGGAGGGGAGACCCGCGCTCAAGGGCTCCATGACCCACATTATCTCGATCCGCAGCCCTTCGGGAAGGCGGGAGTTGACCTTTTCCTGCGCTTCCTCCAGCTCCGGCACCTCGCCTACCTTCAATTCTCCAAGCTCGCAGAAGCTCTCGGTGCCCAGAGAGAGCGCGGGCCCGAGGCGCAGCTTCGGCTGGGGGTTGAACCCCTGCGAGTAGAGTATATCGACCCCCGCGGCGCGGAAAGCCCGCTGGAGGGAGGAACTCGCGTCCAGATGGGAGAGCAGCGCCGCCGGGCCGGTCTTAGAGTAGCGAAAGCGGATTTTCGGGGCGTTCGACTGGTCGGACTCCTCGGCAGGGATGAGGGGCTCCGCGGATTTCTCCGGGTAGGGTAGGGGAGCCGAATCCCTGGGGCGCAGCATCTTGTGGTCGCAGACGCCGCAGAGGGAGCATTCTTCCTTCCGGCAGTCGGGGGTGCGCTCCCCGCTCTTGGCCTTTTCGAGCTCTCCAAGCAGAAAATCGGAAGTTACGCCGGTGTCCACAAGCTCCCAGGGCAGATGCTCGCCGGTGGAACGCTCGCGAAGATACCACGCGGGTTCCACTCCCGCCTCCCGGAAAGCCTGCTCCCAGAGGGCGGGGCGGACTTCGCTGGACCAGCCGTCCATCCGGCACCCGAGACGGTAAGCTCCTAGTATCGCCTTGCCCACCCTGCGGTCACCCCTGGCTATTACGCCCTCAAGAGCGCTCGTCGCGGCGTCGTGGCGCTTGAAGTCGATCTTCTTGTTCCGCGAAAGGGCTTTGGAAAGCTCGCGGTGAATCCTCTCGGTTTCCTCTTTGTCCATCTGCCCGGCCCACTGGAAGGGAGTGTGGGGCTTGGGGACGAAATTGGAGACCGAGATGGTCACCCTGGACTTGCCGGGAGGGGCGAACCGGGCGATTTTCTCAGCTAGGGTGACTATCGCCAGCCGGTCTTCTTCCGTCTCGAAGGGGAGCCCGATCATAAAGTAGAGCTTCACTCCCTTCCACCCGGCGCGGAAGATTTTTTCCACCGAGGCGATAATCTCCTCGTCGGTGAAGTGCTTGTTTATCCTGTCGCGAAGGGTCTGGGAACCAGCTTCGGGGGCGAGGGTGAAGCCGGTCTTCCTCACCCGCGAGACCTCGGTGAGGAGCCTTTCGTCGAAGCTGTCCACCCGAAGGCTCGGAAGGCTCACCGAGACCCTCTCCTTCGAGTGGTTTTCCATGAGGTTCACCAGAAGCGGCCCGATGGAGGAGTAATCGCCGGTGGAAAGGGAAAGAAGGCTGACCTCCTCGAAACCCGTGGCTGCGAGCCCCTCGCAGGCCGCCCCGAGAATCGACGACGCCTCCCTCTCGCGCACCGGGCGGTAGAGAAAGCCCGCCTGGCAGAACCGGCACCCCCTCGTGCAGCCGCGCGCCACCTCCAGCGCCATCCTGTCGTGGACGGAGGAGCCGAAGGGCACTATGGGTTTCGGGACCGGGGCGCTCTTTTCGAGGTCGGCGACGATCCTTCGCTTCACCTTTTTGCCGGAGGAAAAACCCGCGAACTTCTCGCCGTCGAAAATTGGAGTAGCTTTCGAGGGGAGGTAGACCCCCTCAACCTTTCCGAGCGCCTCCAGCTTCCCCGCGCGGTCGAGGCCCGCCTCCTTAGCCTTTACGAGCGCTGACGCGATCTCCCTGACTCCCTCCTCGCCGTCGCCGATGAAGAGGGCGTCGAAGAAATCCGCGAAGACCTCGGGGTTCGCCGCCACCGGGCCGCCGCCTATGACGATGGGGTCGTCCTCGCCTCTCTCGGCCGCCGTTAGGGGCACTCCGCCGAGCTCCAGCATGGCCAGGACGTTGGTGATCGAAAGCTCGTACTGGAGGGTGAACCCCAGAAGGTCGAAATCGCTCAGAGGACGCCCCGACTCCCTCGTTATGAGAGGCAGCTTTTCCCGGCGAAGAAACGCTTCCATGTCCATCCAGGGCGCGTAGGCGCGCTCGGCGAGCACTCCCTCCAGCGAATTCAGTATGCGGTAGAGGATGGGAATCCCGAGATGGCTCATGCCGATCTCGTAGACGTCGGGAAAGAGAAGGGCCACGCGGAGGCGGGCCGCGTCCCAGTCGCGGATCTCCACCCCGGCCTCTATGCCCTCGTACCTGCCCGGTTTTTCAACGTCCAGAAGTTCGAGTCCGTATCGCATCAGTGAACCCTTCCCTCCGGCTCGGTTGAACTCTTTTTCGCGGCGACGCCGAGGGGGTTATCCATGAACTTCTTCTTGCACTCGGGACAAAGGAGGTATCCTTTCGACTGGTAAACGTCATGTTCGAGTTTTCGCGGGTCGGCCCTGTCGATGGACCGCATGAAGGCTTCGAGATCCTCTATCCCGCAGTCCGCGGGGAGGGCGCCGTCGAAATCGGCGGCCACGTTAATCGTAACGAGAAACTTTAGGGCTCCGGCGGCCAGCACCTTGCGGCAGAGCTCGCAGTAAACGTCAGCCATCGGCTTTTCCGCCGTAGCGCATGTGGTGGCGCAGGGCCTCCCCGGTGTAGGAGGATTTCACCGCCATGATCTCCTCGGGAGTGCCCTCGGCGACAATCCTTCCGCCGCCCCCGCCGCCCTCAGGCCCCAGGTCGATAACGTGGTCGGCGGTCTTTATCACGTCTACGTTGTGCTCTATGACGAGGACGGTGTTGCCGGTGTCGGCCAGCTTGCCGAGGACTTCGAGGAGTTTTCTGATGTCCTCGAAGTGAAGGCCGGTGGTGGGTTCGTCGAGGATGTAAAGGGTTCTTCCCGTGGCCCTGCGCGAGAGCTCCTTGGCGAGCTTGATGCGCTGCGCCTCGCCGCCCGAGAGGGTCGTCGAGGGTTGGCCGAGGCGGATGTAGCCGAGGCCGACCATGTTGAGCACTTCGAGGGTGTTCCGTATCGAGGGGACGTTTTTGAAGAACTCCAGCCCCTGAGAGACGGTCATGTCCAGAGCTTCGGCGATCGAGACCCCCTTGTAGTGGACTTCAAGGGTTTCCCGGTTGTACCTCTTGCCGTGACATTCGTCGCAGGTGACGTAGACGTCGGGCAAAAAGTGCATCTCGATCTTCATAAGGCCGTCGCCCTTGCACGCCTCGCACCGCCCGCCCTTCACGTTGAAGGAAAAGCGCCCCTTCTGGTACCCGCGCACCTGCGAATCGGGCACCCGGGCGAAGATATCGCGGATGTGCGCGAAAAGCCCGGTGTAGGTGGCGGGGTTCGAGCGCGGCGTCCTGCCGATGGGGGCCTGGTTTACGTCCACCACCTTGTCGATGTGCTCGATGCCCCTCAGGGAAGCGAAGGGGAGAGGGCGTTCGGAAGCGTTGTGAAGCTCGCCCATCAGCGCCGGGAAGAGGGTGTCAACTATGAGGGAAGATTTGCCCGAGCCGGAAACGCCGGTGACGCAGGTGAAGCGCCCGAGCGGTATTTCGAGGTTTATCCCCTTCAGATTGTGGCCGGTCGCCCCCCTGAGGGAGAGTACCTTGCCGCTCCCGGTGCGCCGAAAGAGCGGCGGCTCTATCGTCCTTGCGCCGGAAAGGTAGGCCCCGGTGACGCTCTCGGGGTTTTTCATTATCTCTTCGGGGGTTCCCTCGGCGACGATTCTCCCGCCGTTTTCCCCCGCTCCGGGACCCATGTCGATGACGTAATCGGCCATCCGTATAGTCTCCTCGTCGTGCTCGACGAGGATCACCGAGTTGCCGAGCTCCCGAAGCTCTTTCAGGGTTTCGAGGAGCTTTAGGTTGTCTCTCGGGTGGAGACCTATCGTCGGCTCGTCTAGGATGTAGAGTACGCCGGTGAGCCGCGAGCCGACCTGCGTCGCCAGCCGTATGCGTTGGCTCTCGCCGCCGGAGAGGGTTCCCGAGGAGCGGTCGAGGGTGAGGTAGCCCAGCCCCACGTCGAAGAGAAACCCCAGCCGGTCGCGAATCTCCTTTAAAATCCGCTCCGCTATCGAGGCCCGCCTCGGGTCGAGTTCGAGGGACAAAAAGAACTTCCCGAGCGCGTCCACCGGTATCGCGGTTATGTCGCTGATGGATTTACCCGCTATCGTCACCGCCAGGGATTCCGGGCGAAGGCGCGCGCCCCTGCAGGCGGGGCAGGGGCGGGTTTCGAGGTAGGGGGCGAGATCTTCGAGGTCGTCGCCGCTCGATTCCTTTATCTTTTTTTCGAGGCGCTTGACCACCCCCTCGAAGGGCTTGAAGGAACGGTGGGTCATCCTCTTGGACTGGAAGACGAACTCTACCTTGCGCTTCGTGCCGAAGAGAATCGCGTCCCGCACCTCCTGCGGAAGGTCCTTCCACGGAGTCGAGGGGGATTCCCCGAAGGTGCGCAGCACCGCTTCGAGAAGCTGCTGGTAGTACATGCCGGTGGGGCTGTGCCAGGGGGCGACCGCGCCCTCGCGGATTGATTTCCCAGGGTCGGGGATTACCCGCTCCGGGTCTATCGCGACCCGGGAGCCGAGGCCGTCGCACTCCGGGCACGCGCCGTGGGGGGAATTGAAGGAAAAAGCCCTCGGGCTCATCTCCGGGAGGGAGATTCCGCACTCGGGGCAGGCGAAGCGCTCGGAGAAGAGGAGCTTTTCTCCGCCGTGAATTTTGACGGCCGCGAGTCCCTCGGCCTTGGCGAGGGCGAGCTCCAGCCCTTCCGCAATCCTCGGGCGGGCTTCCGCCTTCACCGCGATTCTGTCAACCACCACGTCGATGTCGTGGGCGCGGTTCTTGTCCAGCTCGATCTCCGTTTCCAGTTCGAGCGGCTCGCCGTCCACCACCACCCTTACGAAACCCGCCTTGCGCAGGTCCTCGAAGAGCTTTTTGTAGTGGCCCTTGCGGCCCCGCACCACGGGGGAAAGAATCTCGACCCTCGTCCCCTCGGGGAGCGCCAGCAGCCTGTCGGTCATCTGGGTTACCGTCTGCGTCGTAATCTCCTTGGCGCAGGAGGTGCAGTGCGGGGTTCCCGCCCTCGCGTAGAGCACGCGCAGGTAGTCGTAGATCTCGGTGACGGTGCCGACGGTGGAGCGGGGGTTTTTGCTGGTGGTCTTCTGTTCGATGGAGATGGCGGGTGAAAGCCCCTCGATCGAATCCACGTCGGGCTTGTCCATCAATTCCAGAAACTGGCGGGCGTAGGCGGAAAGTGATTCCACGTAGCGGCGCTGTCCTTCGGCGTAGAGGGTGTCGAAGGCGAGGCTGGATTTGCCGGAGCCGGAAAGACCGGTGATTACGACGATCTTCCCCCGCGGGATGCTAAGGCTCAGGTTCTTGAGGTTGTGCTCGCGCGCGCCGCGAATCTCGATGAATTCCTGGTTCATCGAATCCCCGCAAGTTCTTTGCCCGCCCGGAGGAGATTATTAACTTCGTCCCTGTCGCCCGCCTCGGCGTAGATTCTAAGGAGCGGCTCGGTCCCGGAGACCCTTATCAGGAGCCAGGAATTGTCCTCGCGGAATATCTTTCGGCCGTCGAGGTTGTCGATGGAGGCTATTTTCTTTCCGGCGAGAGTCCCCTCCGGCTTTATCGAAGACACCCTTTCACGGACAACTTTCATCTCCTCGCGGGGAAAGCGCAGATCGAGCCTTCCGTAGTCGAAAGGGCCTATCTCCCTGAAAATCTCTTCCAGATATCCCCTCGGGCCAAGTCCCGTCACGGCGGCTATTTCCGCCAGCAGAAGGGAGTTGAAGACCCCGTCGCGCTCGGGAAGGTGGCTGGTGACGCCTATCGCACCGCTCTCCTCGCCGGCCATGAAGTAGCCGCTGCCGGGGAGCAGGTAGGGGCTCATGTGCTTGAATCCTACCGGGGTCGTCAGCACCTCGAAGCCGTATCTTTCCCCGAGCCGGTCGAGCATCGAGGTTGCCGAGACGGCCTTTACCGCCCCGCCCTCCATCTTCCGCACGGTTTTGAGGTATTTCGCGAAGATGGCGATTATCCTCTGGGGCGAAAAGTAATCGCCCCGCTCGTCCACCGCCGAGAGCCTGTCGGCGTCGCCGTCGTTCGCCACGCCGAAGTGGAATCCGTCCCTCTTCACGAGAGACAGAAGAGCCGTCACTCGCTCTTCGGTGGGCTCGGGGGGGATGCCTCCGAAAAGGGGGTCGCCGGAACCGTTAAGCTCCGTCACCTCGCAGCCGAGGTCCCGGAGGATATCTGCGGTCCAACCGGCTCCGCACCCGTGCATCGCGTCCACCGCGACCCGGAGGCGGGCTTTTTTAATGGCCTCGAAGTCGATTATCCTTGAGACCGCTTCGAGATAGCTCTTCCTCGGGTCCAGCGACGTAATAAGCTCTCGGCTTTTGCCCTCTTCGAGGGAAAGGCACTCGACATCCCGCTCCGGCCCGAAGGAATCGCCGAGAATCTTCTCCACCCTGCTCACCAGTTCCGTCGAGGCGGGTCCGCCGTGAGGGCCCTTAATCTTTATCCCGTTCCACTCCGGCGGGTTGTGGGAGGCGGTTATCATCAGCCCGGCGGCGAGGTTTTCGTCGCGTATGGCGAAGGAGAGGACGGGGGTGGGCAGGTATTCTTCGGCGAGGCGCACGGGTATGGACCGCGCGGCGAGGACGCCCGCGCACTCCGCCGCGTACTCGGCGGACAAGAAGCGCCGGTCGTAGCCGATCGCCACGCCCTTCCCGGCGGAATTTTCTTCAACGAGGCAGTCGGCGAGAGCCCCCGAGACCCTTCTCACGCCGTCGAAGGTGAAATCGCGGGAGATGACGCCCCGCCACCCTTCGGTTCCGAATTTTATCTTCATTTAGCCTGTTGCCTGTTCCTTGATTGAGCCATTCTTATCGCCAGTTTAATCGCTTCGCGCATCGAGGAAGGGTCGGCGATACCCTTTCCAGCGATGTCGGGGGCGGTGCCGTGGTCCGGGCTCGTCCGGATGATGGGCAGGCCCAGGGTGACGTTGACCCCGTCGTGAAAGTGCAGAAGCTTGAAGGGCGCGAGCCCCTGATCGTGATACATCGCGACCACCGCGTCGCACCCCCCCTTCGAGGCCCTGTAAAAGAGGGCGTCGGCGGGAAAGGGGCCGGTAACGTCCATTCCCTCGCCTCTCGCAGCTTCGACGGCGGGTCCGATTACCCGCAGCTCCTCGTCCCCCAGAAGGCCGTTCTCTCCCGCGTGGGGGTTGAGGCCGCAGACGGCGATTCGCGGTCTTTCCATGCCCAGCCCCGCGAGAAAGCCGTAAGTGTTTCTGACCGTCGAAAGAATGTTTTCAGCGGTGATATGCCCCGGAACCTCGCGAAGGGGAAAGTGCGTTGTGACCAGGGAGACGAAAAAAGAACCACCCGCGAACAGCATGGTGGGGCTCTTCACGCCGCAGGCCGCGCCGAGAAGCTCGGTGTGGCCGGGGAACTCCCTCCCGGAGAGTTTCAGCCCCTCCTTCGAGAGCGGCGCGGTGACGAGCGCGTCCGCTTCCCCCGAAAGAACCATCCCGATGGCCTTTTCGAGGGAGAGGGTGGCCATCTTCGCCGTTTTGGCGGTCATTTTGCCGAAGGTGTAGTCCGAAAAAGGGACTCCCTCCGGCTCGACGATACGGCGGAAGTCCGGTTGAACCTTGCCTTGCGTTTCGCCCGCTTTGCGCCATACCCCGGCGGGGCCGACGAGAATAACCCCGGCTCCTTCGAGGTCCATGGACGAAAGCGCCCCCAGCGTCACCTCCGGCCCCACCCCGGTAGGTTCGCCGCAGGTTATTGCGACCCTCGGATGCCCGTTCATGCCGCTCCTAGCGCATCCTGACGATCCGCGCATCGTCCCTGCGGATCATGAGCCAGTTGTTTATCACTTCTTCGAGGCCCCTTTCGCGGAACTTCGCGGCGACCTCTTCCTTCACGTCCTCGAAAGCGACCTTGCCGTTCTCTTTTTCCGCCAGATAAAAAAGATGCGCCTCGCCGCCGAGCGTCAGAACCGGGGTCACTCCTCCGGCTGCAAGCTGGGCCACGGCGTCTTTCAGCGCGGGAGTAAGGTCCTTCACCTCCAGCTTGCCGGTGTCCACCGCCTCCCACCCGGAGAGGGAAACGGCCTCTTTGGCGAAATCGCCGCCGGCGAGCGCGGCGGCGCGCACCTTCTCAGCCGTTTCGGCGCTTTCGCCCGGAAGGGAGAGGTGCAGGAGGCGAACCCAATCCCCCTTTTTGAACTCGTCGTAATGCCGGATGAAATATTCCCTCTGGGCCGCCTCTTCGCTCTTGTATTCCTGGCGGATGATGTCCATGCCGAGGCGGGAGACGGTAATCTGCGTCCGGAACTCTTCGCGAAAATCGCGCCAGTTCTTGCCGCTGGCCTCCACCTCCCCCCGGAGGGAAAGGATGTCCAGCCCGGTTCTCCGGCGGAAGGATTCTATGGCGGAATCGACCTCATCGCCGGTCACGGAGATCTTTCTCTTCTGCGCTTCCAGGAGGATGAGGGTCTGGTTGACGACGATACCGAAAGCGGCCTCGCGTATCGCCGGGTCCTCGGGGTTCCCGGCCTGCCTCGCTATCGAATCGACCTCGGAGCGGGCTATGGGCTTGCCGTCCACCACCGCTTCGATCTCGTCCACTATCTCGGCGCAGTAAACGCGCGGCGAGGCGAGGCAGACGGCCAGCAGCGCCGAAACCGAGAGGAAGAGGGCTAAAATAAAAGAATTCTTGCGCATAGGGGGTTTTCTCCCGGCTGACCGGGCAGCGTTTAAGTGGTTTTCAGCAAAACCAGTATAGCCGAGGTTGCTTAAAAACGTCGCGAGAGCCACGTTTACAAGGAGCCGCACAGCGAGTCGCGAGACAGTGTGCGTCAATACGGCGAGCGGCGAGCGAGCACGCGACGCCGTAAAAGGGGCTCGCAGCAGTTTTTCAGCAACCTCATATCATCTTAACCTGTCGAGAAGTTCCCTGGCCAAGGAAAATATCTCGCCCGCCTCCCGCCCCTTCCCGATCTTCCACTTCAGGCGGCTGTCCGGGGTGAGGCGAAAGAGGTTCGGCTCCTTGCCCGCCAGCTCCACGATCCTCGCGGTATCGACCCCGGGGTCTTCCCCGAAGGAGAGGACCAATTCCTCCCCTGTGTAGTCGAGGGCGAGTATGCGCAGCATTATGAGATGGTGGCGAAGCTTCATCACTTCGAGGAGATTCTCTACCGGCTTCGGCAGCGGGCCGAACCTGTCGATGAACTCGTAGCGCAGATCCTCGGCCTCTTCCTCCGCCTCGATCCTCGCGAGCCTCTCGTAAAGGGCGAGCCTCTGGCGCGGGTCGGGTACGTAGGCCTCGGGGAAGTGAGCGGGAACTCTAAGCCGAATCTCCGGCTCCGGCGCTTTCCTGTACGGCTCGCCCTTAAGCCGGTGGACCGCTTCCTCCAGCAGCTCGGCGTAAAGGTCGAAGCCTATGGCGGCTATCTGCCCCGACTGGTTCTTGCCGAGAAGCTCGCCGGCCCCGCGTATCTCCAGATCGTGGAGGGCGACCTTGAACCCGGCCCCGAGATCGGAGTACTGCTGCATCGCCTGAAGGCGCTTCTGGGCGTCGGCGGTCACCCCCTGTTCCTCGGCGGGGAGGAGGAGATAGCAGTAAGCCTGAACGTTCGACCGGCCGACCCTTCCCCGAAGCTGGTAGAGGTCGGCGAGGCCGAAAAGGTCGGCGCGGTTTATGAGTATGGTGTTGGCCCTCGGGATATCCAGCCCGGATTCGATTATCGCCGTGCAGACCAGAACCTGGACCTCGCCGGTGGTGAACTGCTCCATCACCTCCTGGAGCGAGTTCTCCTTCATCTGGCCGTGACCGACGGCGAACCTCACTCCGGGGAAAAGCTCCCGCAGGTGGTGGGCTACTTCCTCGATGGATTGCACCCGGTTGTGGACAAAGTATACCTGACCGCCGCGCCCCAGTTCCCTCTTGATCGCCTCTTTTATTACGTCGTCGTCGAAGCGCGCCACCTTCGTGCGCACCGAGAGGCGGTCGGCGGGAGGAGTCTCAATGACGGAGAGGTCGCGGATGCCGGTGAAGGACATCTGAAGGGTGCGCGGTATCGGCGTGGCCGAGAGGCAGAGCATGTCCACCTCGCCGCGCATCTTCTTCAGCTTTTCCTTCTGGGCGACGCCGAAACGGTGCTCCTCGTCGATGACCACCAGCCCGAGGTTCTTGAACTTTACGTCGGACTGTATCAGCCGGTGGGTTCCGACGACTATATCGGTCTTCCCCTCAGCCAGCCGCCTGGACACCGCGTCCTGTTCCTCTTTCGAGACGAAGCGGGAGAGCATTTCGACCGTTATCGGGTACCCCTCGAAGCGTTTCTTGAAATTCTGGAAGTGCTGGGCGGCGAGTACGGTGGTGGGAGTAAGCACCGCGACCTGCTTTCCTCCGTGGACGGACTGGAAGGCCGCGCGGATGGCGACCTCGGTCTTTCCGTAACCCACGTCGCCGCAGATCAGGCGGTCCATCGGCCTCTTCCCGGTCATGTCCCCGAGGACGTCGTCTATGGCGGCGAACTGGTCCCTTGTCTCCTCGTAGGGGAAGGTGGCGGCGAACTCGCGGTAGGCGAGGTCGGGGACGTTGTAGGGCGGCCTTTCGGCCAGCGTCCTCTTGGCGTAGAGATCCAGAAGCTCGTGCGCCATCTCCTCGATGCCTTCGCGGGCCTTCTTGCACGCCTTCTCCCAGCGCTTGCCGCCTATCTTGTCGAGGGAGACGTTTTCGCCCCCGCCGGGAGCGGTGTAGCGCTGGATTATGGCCAGGCGGGTGACGGGGAGGTAGAGTTTGTCGCCGTCCGCGTATTCGAGGTGGAGATAATCCCCCTCGATTCCCTCTACAGCTATGCGGGCCATGCCCCTGTAGCGCCCGATGCCGAAATCGGCGTGGACGATAAGGTCGTTGTCTTTAAGTTCCGCCAGCGAGGTCCGGGTAAGGCCGCGCCTCGGAGGAGGGCGCTTCCCCTTCATGCCGAAGATTTCGGCCTGCGTGATGAGGGTCAGCTTCTCGCCGGGGAAGCGAAACCCCCTCGCGAGGCCTCCGATGCAGAGGCTGACGCTCGCCCGGTTTTCGGGTGTCGAGAGGGTGAAGGACTTCTCCGGCTCTACGGTAATAGAGTACTCCCGGAGGAACTCCCGGAGTTTCAGGGCCATCGGAGCGGTGCGGGCGACGATGCAGGTGTGGTGGCCCCTGTCCTTCGCCTTTTTAATCTCGTCCACCAGCGGGGTAAGGAGGCGTTCCGTGCCCCTGTTGTTGCGAAGGGCGGTTACGAGATCGGAGTTGTCGCGGGTGTCGAAGGAGACGGCGCCGGGAACCTCCATGTCGAGGGATTCAAGCTCGATTACCTGGCGACTCCCCAGATGCGCGTTCCACTCCTCGGGAGAGATATAGGACTCTTCAAGCGCGGGAAAGAGCCTCCCGGATTTTTCCGCCCTCTGGCTCCCCTCGCCGATCTCCCTTGAGAACTCCGCCACCTTTTCGGCGAAATCCCCCGGCATGTCCACCGCGACGGCGGCGCTTTCGGGGATATAGTCCCAGAGGGTCGCGGTGTCGCCGAAGTAGGGGAGGAAGGGCTCGCGGTGGGGGCCGAAGGGGTCCGTCTTGAAGGCTTCCAGGGCTTCCGCTGTCTCGGAGCGGTTCATCCCCAGCTTGTGGCAGCGCAGCCGAAGGGTTGTGAAAGCCGCCTCGGCCGCCTCCTCGCTCGCGACGACCTCCCTCGCCGGTAGAATCACCGCCTCCTCGATCTTGTCCAGAGAGCGCTGGGTGGAGGGGTCGAAGGTTCTGATGGATTCGAGGTCGTCGCCGAAGAACTCCAGGCGCAGAGGGCGCTCGTAATGGGGGGCGAAGAGGTCCACGAGGCCGCCGCGCACGCTCACCTCGCCGCGCTCCTCCACCTGCCCGACCCGCTGGTACCCCGACTGCGCCAGCTTAAGCAAAAAGCGCTCGCGGGAGAACTCCTCGCCCACCGATATAGGTATCGAGCCGTTCTCTACGGTCCTGGGCGCGGGCAGGCGCTGGAGGACTGATTCCACCGGGGCGACCAGTATGAAGGGGCCGCCGTTGGTCGCCCGAAAGAGCGCCGCTATCCTCTGGGCCGAAATCTCCGGGTGAGGGGGCAGGTTCTCGAAGGTGAGGGTGTCCCACGGGGGAAGGTAGACAACCGGGGGGTCCCAGGGCAGGGGGTGCTTTTCCGAATCCGCCCCGAGGAAGAACTTAAGCTCGTCGGCGAAGGCTTTAGCCTCCGGCACGGTAGCGGTAAGGACGAGGATGGGCTTTTTGAGCTTCCCCACCACCCGCGCGAGGAGATAGGCCCTGCTGGACGAGCGGAGCCCTTGGGCGCGGATGCGCCTTCCCTTTCCGTCGAGGGATTCGAGCAGTTCAATCAGCTTGTCAGCGCCCATTTCAAAAGACCGGAGTTAAGAGTTAAGAGGTTGCTGAAAAACGTCGTGAGAAGCCCCGGTTTCAAGGAGACGCACAGCGAGAAGCGAGACATAACCGGGTGTTAGGCGAGATTCGAGCGAGCACGCGACGCCGAAAACGGGGCTCACAACAGTTTTTCAGCATCCTCTTAGTCTCGCCCGGCATCAACCATCCTCTGCAGCGCCCTCGCCGCCGGAATGCGGACGCTCTCCTCGACCTCGATCACGTTTTCCATCTTTTCGAGGGAGACGAGGAGGTCTTCGAGGGAGGTCAGCTTCATGTTGGGGCAAAAGAGCTTTTCCGTCGGCGCGACGAAGGTTTTGTCGGGGCTGTTTTTCCTGAGCTGGTGGAAGAGACCCGTCTCCGTGCCGACTATTATCGTCTTCGCGGAGGAATTCTTGCACCACTCCAGCATGCCGGAGGTAGAACGGACCGCGTCGGCGAGGTCTATCACCTCGGGCCTGCACTCGGGGTGGGCGATGAAGGGAGCGCCGGGGTTCTCGGCTTTCGCCGCCAGCACGTCCCTGGCCGTGAGCCGCTCGTGGGAGGGGCAGCAGCCGTTCCAGTAGAGGACGTTCTTGTCGGTGTTGCGCGCCACCCACCGCGCGAGGTTTCTGTCCGGCGCGAGGTAGACGGTCTTCTCCGGGAGGGAATTGGTCACCTTCACCGCGTTGGCCGAGGTGCAGCAGATGTCGCTGACCGCCTTCACTTTCGCGGAGGAGTTGACGTAGGTCACTATCGGAACGCCGGGGTGCTCCTCGCGCACTTTTATGAGGTCTTCGGCGGTTATCATGTCGGCCATAGGGCACCCCGCGTCGAGCCGGGGGAGGAGGACCGTCTTTTCCGGCGAGAGGATGGAGGCGCTCTCCGCCATGAAGTGGACGCCGCAAAAGACGATGACTTTCGCGTCTGTCTTCGAGGCGATTATGGAGAGGCCGAGGCTGTCGCCGGTGTGGTCGGCCACGTCCTGCACCTCGCCGCGCTGGTAATTGTGGGCCAAAATCACGGCGTTTCGCTCTCGGGCGAGAAGCCTTATCTGTTTTTGTATGTTTTCTTCGCTGCTCATGAAAATATATCCTTCCAGGGGGAAGAGAGAATTTACAGGGGGGACCGGCAATAGTCAAGAATACCCTTGACAGCAATCGGGGGTGAGGCGATAATCCGCGCTTCGCGTCGCGGGGTGGAGCAACTTGGTAGCTCGTCGGGCTCATAACCCGAAGGTTGTCGGTTCAAGTCCGGCCCCCGCTACCAGCAAATTCAGGGACTTAGCCTTAACCGGTTAAGTCCCTTTTTGTTTTTCATTCCTGCGAGGCGAATTTCTCTCTCGACCGTGGTAACTTGCCCGCGCGGGGTTCGTAAAAGCTCCATTCCCTTGCTGGCTCGAAAGCCGGTATAGTATGATTGATAATTCACGAACTTAGCAGGTTTTGCGGAGTTTCAAAGTGTCATTTCGGCAACGCGGCTTTAAAGACGAAGAAAAATCCGTATGACGGCGGGCGAGGTCAGAAGGGGCGAACTTCTTGCCCTTGCCCTGCTCAGCGCGGGGATGCTGCTTTACGAGCTTGTCCTTATCAGGATTTTTTCGGTTCTGATGTGGTATCACTTCGCGTCCCTCTCAATCGGCCTGGCCTTGCTGGGGCTGGGCGCAGGAGGGCTGGCCGTCGGCCTCAAACCCTCGCTCGGATCGGCCGCATACCGCGCGCGCTTTACGCTTGTCTTCGCCTTCGGAGTGGTTTCGGTCCTTCTGTACCTCGCCCTGATGCACAGCCTTCCCGAGCTTTCGCGCCTTACGCTCGCACCCTTTCACCAGCCTTTCTACAAACCCTTTGAAAGAGCGCAGACAACGGACCTTGACGTTGAGCTTGCGGTGCGCCTCACAGTGCTGTCCGTGGGAGTTGGGTGGCCTTTTTTCTTCACCGGAGTCGTTACGGCGGGGGTTTTGCGCGAGCGGGCGCCCGACATAAAGAAGCATTACGCGGCCACCTTTCTGGGGTCCGCCCTGGGCTGCGCCTTGTTCCCGCTTCTGCTCTCCTACGTTTCAGCTCCCGCCGCGCTGGGTGTGGCAGGCGCTTTCGCCGCTCTTTCCGCGCCGCTGTGGAACCGTTCAAAATCCATGAAGTGGACCGGAACGGCCGTAGCGGCTTGTTTCGTTGCGCTTTGCGTCTGGGCCGAGGTCTCGGGTTCGGCTGAAATTCCCTTCGCCAGAGGAAGGTACGATCCCGACATCCTCGCGGTCAGGTGGAATTCGATGAGCAGGGTGGCCGCTTTTTCCCTGCCGCCGGACGACATGCTCCGTCCTCAGGGCCAGTCGGTGAAGTACAAGGGAGAGCAGCCCCGCCAGATCGGTCTGGTGGTGGACGATTCCGGGTACACCAACCTTTACGACGGGGCGCAGTCCGCCGCGAACCCCGAATTTTTCCGGGCCAATCTCGTCGCGATGCCGTATCACCTCCGCCCCGGTGCGAAAGCACTTCTTTTCGGGCCCGGCGGAGGGAAGGATGTCTGGATAGCCCTCTCCTTTCCCGGCGTAACGGTTCAGGCTGTGGAGATAAATCCCCAGGTCGTGGAGATGGTTGAGGAGACCTTCGGAGCCTTTACCGGCAAGCCGTACAGCGACGGGCGCGTGAAGCTGGCCGTCGCCGACGCCAGAAGATACGCCCGTCAGGACAGTGAAAAATACGACGTAATCGGGGCTTCGGCGGTTTTCGGCCGCCTTCCCCCTTCTGCCGGGGCCTTCACTCTTTCGGAAGACCTTCTTCACACCGCCGAGGCCTTTGAGGATTACTGGGACCGGTTGACCGGCGACGGCATCCTCTCGGTGACCCGCTTCGCCTACGAACAAAGGGCGCTGCGCCTCACCGCCCTCGCGAGGGATCTGCTCGAGCGCAAGGGGATCGCCGAGCCCGGCCGCCATATAAGGGTGGTATCGGACCGGGGTCTCGCCAACGTGATGGTCTCCAAAAAGCCCTTCGAGGCGAAGGACGACGAAAAGATCAGAGAGGTGCTCGACCGCTATGGCTTCGACCTCCTTTACCCCTATCAGGGCGCGGGCGAGAGTCAGCTTTCCCGTATCGTCGACTCAAAGAATGTGGAAGAGGCGCTAAAGGACATCCCTTTTGACGTTTCCGCTCCGACCGACGACAGGCCTTTCTTCTATTACACGGTGCGGCCCGGCGATTTTATCTCCGGTTCCATTCCCGGCCGCGCGGGGTTTGACGACCGCGGGGCGGAAATCCTGCGCCTCTCCTTTATCATCATGATTGTAATTTCCACGGCTTCGCTGCTGCTGCCCGTGCTTTATCTGCGCGGCCTGCCCAGGGTGGGCAGGAAGTCCTTCTGGGTTCTCTCCTACTTTTTCGCCATAGGTTTCGGCTACATGGTGCTTGAGATCGGCACCATGAAGAGGCTGCTTCTGGTGCTTGGCCACCCCGTGTACGCTGTGACGGTTACGCTGCTGGCCTTCCTGCTTGGAAGCGGCGCGGGGTGTCTTCTTTCCGAAAGGATGGCGCCGAGCCGCAAAAAACTCGGCCTGTGGCTTCTGGTGATTGCCGTTCTGGGCGCGGTGCAGGCGCACTTTACGCCCCACCTGCTGTCGGCGGTGATGAACTACCCCTTCGCCGCGAGGTTCGCGATTGCGCTTCTGGTGACCCTGCCTCTGGCTTTCGCGATGGGCATGCCTTTCCCCGCGGCTATATCCCAATTGGGCGAAAGCAGCGGCAATCTGCTGCCGTGGATCTGGTCGGTCAACGGCTTCGCCAGCGTTTGCGCCTCGCTCGGAGTCTTGCTGCTGGCGATGAATTTCGGTTATTCCGCCACTCTGGACATGGGCGCGGCCTGTTACCTTCTGGCGTTTGTCAGCCTCGCGGGCCTGGGAACGGGTCTTTCTTCCGATGAGGGTATGACGGATTGAAAATTTCAGCAAAGACCCTCCCGTTACTTTGCCTCGCCCTTTTTCTTGCCGCCTCCTGCGCCCAGAAACCGAAGGAACCGGCGCATGTAGCGGGAAAGGTTCTTCGGCACGGTCAGGGCGTGCCGATGGCGATGGTGCAGTTCTACCCCAGGGCCGATCAGGACCGTTCGACTCCTCCCGTAGCGGAAGTTCCCAGCGCGGCGGACGGTTCGTTCACCCTCGACATCGGCCCCGGCCGCTACTGGGTGTGGGCGAAAGCCACCCTGACCGAAGGCAGCAGGGAGATCAGGCTTATCGGGGAAGCCGTGCCCAATCCCGTGGAGCCCAAGCCGGGGGAGAAGGTTTTCGTCAATATCGAGCTGGCCGATCCAAGCGGTTTTTCCGCTTCCACGGGGCCGGAGGGAACCGGGATCAGGGGAAGAGTAGTTTTGCCCGAAAGCAGGGACGGCGCGACGATATACGTTTACAAGGGGATGGTGGAAAAACCCATAGGTCCGGGATTTCTCGTTGCGGTGGAGGTCGCGGACAACAGGGAGTTCCGGATAAGCCTTCTTCACGGCGCTTACACTCTGGCCGTGCGGCAAAGGAAGAGCGGCAAAGACTACGGCCCCCCGGAAAGCTCTGACCTCGTCGCCGTCCGCCGTCTGGAGGTTTCGGAAGGCTCTTACGCGGACACAGGAGAGATAGCTCTCGCGCAGATCGACGAAAAGCAGTGGAGCAAGGTAACCGCAACGATGGGGAGTTCGACCACCTCCATAGAGGGCGTCGTGGTGGATTCCGGCTCGAAGCCCGTCGAGGGAGTGCGGATTCTGGCTTTCCGGGACGGCAGGATGACGGGCAAGCCAGCCTTCGTCAGCCCTCCCTCGGGCAAGGACGGCAAGTTCGTATTGCCC
Source organism: bacterium (assembly GCA_004322275.1). NCBI lineage: Bacteria > bacterium. Next base: position 12,838 of record SCTA01000041.1, on the reverse strand, counting down.
TTGTCCCGGGAGGACGGCAATTATTATCTGGGGGCGCGCTCGAAAATCGGCGGCCCTTCCTCTCCCGGCGAAAAGGTCGGCCAGCACAGGGGCGAAAAGGGATCGGGGATAAACGTCAAGGCGGGCCAGAAGGTCACCGGCCTTCGGGTACTCGTGGAGGAAGTCTGGTGAGAAAGATTCATTTTATTTCGTTTGTAATGCTGCTCCTTTCCTGTTCCGGGGCATATTGCGCGGAAGGAATAAAAGGGAGGGCGTCTCTGGGCGGGACTCTGGTCGAATCCGTGGACATAAATATCTACGCACTTAGAGCTGGAGGGTTCGGCCCCTTCACGGGGGACGCGCCCGCCGCCAGGACGAAGACCGCGATAGACGGGAGATATTCCGTAGACCTTCCGGAAGGCAGATACGTAGTCGAGGCGATAAAAAAAGGGCCTAAAAACAAGGGTGAAAAGCCCGAGGCCGGAGACATCTACTGCGTGTACTCGGGTTCTCCCGTCACCGTAGCCAAAAACCGGTGGACGACCGTCGGGCTCTATCTCACGCCGGTTTCAGCCGAAAAGCGCGGCCCGTCGGAAGCCACCAGAATAAAGGGCAGACTTACCTTCAAGGGCGAACCGCTTGAGAAGGCCTATCTCTACGGCTACAAGTCCGTCGCCGGATATTTTCACGGCCCCGCCGACTTTCTGCAGCCCGTGGCCAGGGGCGACTTCACGGTGTCGGTTCCGGCGGGAACCTACTACCTGGTCGCGCGAAAGCGGGTCAAGGGCGGAGCCTACGGCCCCATAGAACTGGGAGACAGGCTCAACTTCTACGCGGGAAACCCGGTCGTCATCCGCGAAGGAGAAGAGGTGAATCTGGAAATTGCGATGGCCGAGCGGCTGAGTTCTCTGGAAGAGGATGAAAGCGCCGGCAAGGGCCAGAAAATAAAATTGCTCGACCCGACCGGGAAGCCGCTGGCCTCCTACTATGTGCTGGCCTACCCGAATCCCGACAGAAACGGCCCTCCCGCCGCGACCTCGGCCCTGACCGACCAAAACGGGGAGGTTTTTTTCAATTTGCCGCCCAACGCCAGATATCTTCGGGGGCGCGCGACCCTCGGCGGGCCTCTTTATGAGAATGAAGTCTACGTTGACGGAGAGGCGCCGCAGGACTCGCCTTCGACCGGCCCGATAATCCTTAAAGTTCAAAAGAAAAAATAACTTTATTCATGAACGAGGCCCGCAAAATGCGGGCCTTTGTAGTTTTGAGGACTGTCCAAAAACGTCGCGAGAGCCCCGGATTCAAGGAGCCGCGTAGCGAAAGGCGAGGCAACGGCAGCGCTACGGTGAGCCCGGAAGCGAATCGCGACGACGAAGGCGGGGCAGGCTCGCAGCAGTTTTGTTAAATTTTATCTCCCAGCACTCCCATCGCGAATTCGAGCGTGGCGCGGGCGACGAGGTAGTTGCGCCTCGCGCCAGCGAGGTTGCTCTTTGCCAGTGTGAGGTTCAGGAGGGCGTCGTCCACGTCGAGCTTGGTCTTCACGCCGAATTCGTAACCCTTCTGCGCCATTGAGAGGAGCTTTTCGGCCTGCGCCACCGTTCCCTCAAGCCCGGCCAACACCTCTTCGGCCTCGCGGACGTTGTTTTGGGCGTCGCGCACCCCGAGGGCCAGCCCGTCGAGGAGCTTTTGCTCGTCGATACGGAGCCCCGCGGCTTCGCTCGCGAGCTGGGCTGTCCTGCCCTGTGTCCTCTTCCCGTCGAAGATCGGCCAAGTGGCGAAAATACCCGCGCTCCAATTGGTTCCGTCGCTTTCGGCGCTGCCGTCGGGATTTATTGAGGAGTAGCCGTAGGAGCCCCGGAAGTCGAGGCGCGGCTTGTCTCCCGCCTTTGCTATGGTGACCAGTTCGCCGTAGACTTCGAGCCTCTTTTGGAGCGCCGCCAGTTCGGGCCGGTTCTCCTTCGCGGACTTCAGGGCGACTTCGTAGCCGGGGGCGGGCGAGGGGACGACTTCTAGGGAGCCCTTTACGTCTACCTCCCCCTCCTCTATCCCGAGCTGGAAGCGCAGTCTGTCGCGGAGGAGCCGTATCTGGTTTTGGGTCTTCGAGACTTCGGGTTTCGCGTTTTTGACGGCCACTTCGGCGGAGAGGAGGTCGTAATCGGTCGCAACCCCCGCAGCCAGCTTCTTTTTCGCTTCTTCGAGGTGCTTTTCCCGCTGCTGGAGGTTCTGGACCGCGAGCGCGTTTAGCTCCTTGACGAGGAGAAGGTCGTAAAAGGTTGAAGTTACGGTAAGCGCCGCTTCCTGCCGGGCAACCCTAAGTTCGTCGTCCGCCGTCTGCATTCCGATCTCGGCGGCGCGGACCGCTGCGTCGAGCTGCCCCCAGGTGTAGAGCACCTGAGAGACGTTGACGCCTGCTCCCGCTATATTAGTCGCGGTTCCGGGAACGCCGAGCCTCGACTGGCTGTCGTCCTCCTGCCGGAGAAGGTTGGCGGTTGCGGTTACCTGCGGGTAGACGGAAGCCCTCTCCTGCACGTAAATGCCGTAATACTGGTTTTTAAGCTCCCGGGCCTTTTTTATGTCCTTGCTCTGCTCCGAGGAGAGTTTCAGCGCCTCTTCGAGGGTGAGGACGGTCATACTTGTCTTTCCGCCTTCTTCCGTGTAAGCGAGGGGGGCTCCGGCGGCGGTGAGGAAAAGGCCGATGAGGAGAGAAACCAGCAGTTTCTTTACTCCGCTCTCAGGAGTCGTTTCGTCCACGGGTATGCCGCTTCTCCACTTCCTCTTTATCCAGCCGCCGAAATCGTCGAGGACGGAGTAGACGACGGGGACGACGAGGAGGGTGAGGATGGTGGAGGTTATGAGGCCGCCTATGACCGCCCTCGCCATCGGGGCTCTCATCTCCGCGCCCGCTCCCAGGGCGAGCGCGAGGGGAAGCATGCCGAAGATCATCGCAAGGGTGGTCATCATTATCGGGCGAAGCCTGGTGCGGCCCGCCGTAATCAGCGCCTCGCGCTTCTCCATACCGCCCTTCCCCAGAATCTTCGCGTAATCGACAAGCAGAATCGCGTTTTTGGTGACGAGCCCCATCAGCATTATGAGGCCGATGAGGCTCATTATGCTGATGGTATCGCCGGTCATCTTCAGCATCCCCGCCATGCCCACGAGGGAGAGGGGCAAAGAGAGCATGATGGAGAGGGGGTCGATGAAGGATTCAAACTGCGCGGCGAGTATCAGGTAGACGAAGATTATCGCCATGAGGAGGGCTTCCGCCATGTAGCCGAAGGATTCGGCCATGTCCTCCGCCTCGCCGGAGAAGACCACCCTGTAGCCGGGCTCCATCGGGACGTTTTTGGCGGCCTCGGCGACCTTCTGGACGGCGGTGCCGATGGGGAGGCCGTCGAGGTTGGCGGAGATGACCACCTGGCGGGAGAGATCCTGCCTGTCGATCTGCGAGGGGGTCTTTTCCATGTTGTAGCTGATCAGGCCGCCGAGGGGAACGAGAGCGGTAGAGCCGCCGGTCCCCTGCCCCGGAGCCGCGATCCGCAGCCTGCCTATTGTCTCCATGTCGCCCCGGAGGTTTTCCGGCAACCGCACCCGCACGTCAACGGCGTCTCCGTCCTCGTCCTCGTAGGTGGTGACCGCCTGCCCGCCCACCAGCGCCCCGAGGGTGCCGGCGATGCTGCCCGTGGAGAGGCCGGCGTCGGCGGCGCGCTCCCTGTCCACGGTGAGCTGGAATTCCGGCACATCGTGTTCGAGGGTCACTTCGAGATCGACTATGCCGGGAATCTTGTATATCTCGGCTTTCAGTTGCTGTCCGTACTTCTTCAGAAGTCCAAGGTCTTCGCCACGGAGGTTTACCTGAAGGGCCTTCTGGCCCTGAAAGCTGTCGGCTTCCATGATCGAGCTTACTATGCCGGGAACCTTCACCAGCCGTGAGCGGAGGTCGCGCTGTACCTCGTCCTGCGAGCGGACGCGCTCATTTTTATCCTTCAGTTTCACGTAGATGAGGGCGTCGCGAACGGTTGAGTTGTTAGCGCCGATGGTGGCGTAGGTGTGCTGCACCTCGGGCAGCGACCGTATCTCGCCCAGCACCGCCTCAAGCCTGTTCTCGGTCTCGTTAATCGAGGCGTCGGGGGAGGATTTGAGGCCGACGGAGAACTCCCCCTTGTCGAAGCCGACCATGAAGCTGGATTCGAGCGAGCCGAAGATCATTATTCCGCCCACAAAGGCTGCGAGCGCGGCGGCCATCGTAGTCTTACGGTGGTCGAGAGCCCAGCCGATGAGGACCTTGTAGCGGTCCGCCGCCCGGTCGAACCAGTCGTTGAAGGAATCGAGGAGGCGGGCGACGAGGTGGCGCTTACCCTTCCGCTCGATGTCCGGGTCGTGCCAGCGCGAGGAGAGCATCGGGTCGAGAGTGAAGGAGACGAAGAGGGAGACAAGCACCGCGAAGGCTACCGTTATGCCGAAGGAGAAGAAGAAGCGGCCGACGATGCCCTTCATGAAGGCGACCGGCACGAAGACGGCGATAATCGAAAAGCTGGTCGCGAGCACGGCGAGACCTATCTCGGCGGTGCCCTCCCTGGCGGCGGTAAAGTGGTCTTTGCCCATTTCGAGGTGGCGGACGATGTTTTCGCGCACGACTATGGCGTCGTCGATGAGAAGGCCGATGGCGAGGGAAAGCGCCATCAGGGTCATCATGTTCAGCGTCATCCCCATGAAATTCATGACGATGAAGGAGGCGACGACGGAGATGGGGAGGGTAAGGCCGGTGATTACCGTCGAGCGCCACGAGTTCAGGAAGCAAAAGACGATCAGTATCGTCAGAAGGCCGCCGAGGACGAGGGAGTTTTCAACGTCCTCCACCGATTCGCGAATAAAGACGGAGGCGTCGCGCACCACCTCTATGCTGGTTCCGGGGGGCAGTTCCCCCTTCAGTTTCGCGAGAGACTTCATCGCGGCGTCGACCACCTCCACGGTGTTCGCCCCCGACTGCTTCTGGATGTCTATGCCAATCGCGGGAACGCCGTTGACGAAGGCGAGGGTGCGCTGCTCCTCGATGCCGTCCACTATATCCGCAACCTGCCCCAGCTCGACTGTCCGCCCGTTTCTGCCCGCTATGGCGATTCGGTTGAACCCGGCGACCAGGCCGGGTTTGCCGGAGACGCGCAGGGGGGCCTCGGTGAGGCCGCTCTTTATCCTGCCGAGGGGGGTGTTGACGTTCTCGGACCGAAGACCGCCGATAAGTTCGTCAACTCCCATTGAGAAGGAGTCGAGGCGTAGCGGGTCCACGTTTACGTTGACCTCCCGCTTGGAAAGACCGACCAGATCGACCTTGCCTACGCCGGAGATGTTCTCCAGCCTCGGCTTGACCAGCTTTTCCACCACGGTCGAAAGCTCGCGGGGGGAGAGGGTTTCCGATTTAACCGCCATCGAGACGACGGGCATGGCGGAGAAGTCGAATTTCTGTATCACCGGCTCTTCGATGGTAAGCGGAAGGCTGCCGCGGATAGCCTGCACCTTGGCCTGGGCTTCCTGCAGGGCCTCGTTTATCTTTATCTCCAGCTGGAACTGGACGACGACAATCGAGACGCCCTCAAGGGAGTTGGAGACGACGTGCTTGACTCCGGCGATGGGGTTTATCGCCTCCTCGATCTTCTTCGTCACCTCGCGCTCGACCGATTCCGGCGAACCACCGGGGTACTGCGTCGTGACGATGAGAACCGGCACGTCTACGTTCGGGTAGAGGTCGAGAGCCAGCCGCCGGTAGGAGAAGACGCCGAGGGTGACCAGAGCCAGCATCATCACCGCCGCGAAGACGGGCCGTTTTATTGAAAGGTCGGATAAAAACATTTTACTTCGCTCCCCTGGCTTCGGAGACGCTCACGACATCGCCGTCGACGAGGTTGAAGCCTCCGCGAAGGACCACGGCTTCACCCGCGAAGAGGCCGGTGACGATTTCGACCGTATCGCCGCCGGCGGCCCCGGTGGTGACGGACCGTTTTTTAGCCGTAGTTCCGGTGACCACGAAAACCTCGCCCTTTTTGGAGGGAACGTCCCAGTAGACGAGGGCGCCGCGCGGCAGAAGGATCACGTTCTCCTTCGCGCCGGTGACTATCCTTCCCTTGACGAAGAGGCCACCGCGAAGCCTGGGCGGGGAGTTCCTGACCTCGGCGGTCACCCGCAGCGAGCGGTCGGCGGGGTCGGCGGAGGGGTTTATGAACATCACCTTGCCCTCGAAGGTCTCGCCGGGGAGAGAATCGGTCGAAAATGAAAGGGTTTGTCCGGCCTTTACCGACGAGATCGCCTGCGAGGGGACGTTTACCGTCAGGTTGAGGAGGGAGTTGTCCACCACGCGCATTATCACGGCGTCGCCGGGGAGGTCCCCGACGTTCATGAAGCGCTCGGAGACGGTTCCGTCAAGGGGGGAGACGATTGTCGCCTTTGCGATCTGGGTCTCAAGCTGCTTCATATCTTCCAGGGAAGCCGCGACCTGCGCGGAGGCGGCGCGGGCCTGAGCCTCAGCGGCGGCCACCTGCGCCTGCGCGGAAGCTATCTGCGAGACCGTCGATTCTATCTGCGATTTGGCGGCCCTCACCCGCGCCTTTGCGGCGTCGAGGGCGGAAAGCCCCTCGTCGAGGCTCTGCTGCGTCGCCAGCCCGGATTCCCTGAGGTTTTTAAGGCGCTGGTATTCCCTCTCACTCCTTTCGGCGTCCACTTCCGCGCCCATCAGTCCCGCTCTGGCGGTCTCCTCCAGGGATCTGGAGCCGATGGCCTGAGACTTCGCAACCTCGGCCTGCGCCCTGGCTACCGCCTCCTGCGCCTTTGCGCCCTCGATGGCCGCCTTGGCCCTTTCGAGGGCAAGCCTGGGCTCGCTCGCGTCGATCTCGGCGAGGGGCTGGCCCTTCCTGACGTTGACCCACTGGGTTACGTGCAGGGCGGTTATCCTTCCCCGCACCTCCGACTTTACGTCGGCGGAGAATTTCTGTTCGAGAGTTCCGACAACGTCGATTCCCGAAGAGGTGTTTTCCCCCGAAACCTTCAGTATCTCCACGGCCACCGGCGGTTTCCCTTCGGTTTTGGCGGGAGAATCCTTGCCGGAGTCTTTTGAAGAGCACCCGGAAAGGAGGGCCAGGGCCAGCGTTGACGTAATTAAAGCCAGACGAATTTTCCTCATGAACAATCCCCTGATTCAGCTATTCCGGGGTCTCATCCCCAGAAAAATAATGTCGAGAACCTTTGACAGACCTTCCTCGCCGGGAGAGTCCTCCGGGTGGCAAAGCTCGGCGTCCATGGCGAAGCGCACCGCTCCGAGCAGCGCCATAGTCATCGCCTCCGGGCTTTCCCCCGCGAAATCCCCGCGCGAAATGCCTTCGCCGACGAGGGAGGCGATTGTGGCGAGCAGCCACTTGTGAAAGGTGTCGAAATCAAACTCCGGCGCGCCCTGCGGCGGGCCGTGGTAGACGGAATGGATGAGGCTAACCGTATCCAGGTTCTTGCAATGGAGGTTGTGGAGCCGCACCGCCAGATATCTCAGCTTCTCTTCGGCGGAGCCTTCTTTTTTTGCGCATTCGGTGAGGGCGCTTTCAAACTGGGAGAGCGCCTCGCGCATTATTTCGAGATAGACCCCTTCCTTGCTCTGGAAGTAGTAGTAGAGAACCGGGGCGGTCGCCCCCGCCTCCGAGACTATCTCGCGCACGGAGGTGGCGGCGTAGCCTTTCGCGGCGAAGAGCCTCGTTGCGCTCTTCAATATCTTCTGCCGCATCTCCCTGTCCTGCTCGGGCTGGCTTGTTTTCGCTGTCATAAAGGGAACTCTCCGGGTGGTGTTGTTTAGCTAGCGTTAAATATAATAGTTGGACCGGAGAGTCAACGGGGAAATAAACTTTTTTTGATGAAAATAAAAAAAAGCGGGACCCATTTGGGTCCCGCCGAAGGTGCAGGCCGTGTCAAGCCTGTCAAGGAGGGGGATTTACGCTGTTGATTTCTTTAGAAGTTGAGATCGACCTGAACGGTGTAGGTATCTTCACCGGCGATGTCGTTGTCGTTGTACATGTCGTAGCCGAAGATCACGCTGGCGTTGGGCGCGAAGGCGTAGGAAAAGCCGAAGCTGAGCGCGCCGAGGGCGTTGTCTCCGCCCTGGTAGTCGATGGCGGCCCAGAGCTTGTCGGAGATTTCGGGAAGCGAGCGGTCCCAGGAGGCCAGAATGCCGCTGTCGTCGTCGCCGAGGACGTCTTCGTTGCCCTGGTAGTATCCGACTGAGAGGCGGCCGAGAACAGGGATGTTCTTGGCGACGAGGCCGTAGATTATGTTCTGGTTGGTCAGATCCTTCTCGGTGCCGAAATTGTAACCGCCGACGGCGAGGGCGGGGGAGGACTCGAACATGGAGCCTTCCGGGGTGCCGATCTTCAGGTGGCCGTAGATCGGGTGGGAATCATATTCGGGAACGCCGTTGTAGATGAGGTCGAAGCCGACTTCCATCTGGATCTTCTCGTAGGGCAGGACGCCGATGGTCGGCCCGAAGACGAAGACAGGGGGAAAGTAGGGGTCGTCCTGCGAGGTCCTGATGTAGCTGTCGACGGTCAGGTGAGTGACGCCGTAGGCCTGAATGTCGGTGGAGGGTATCCAGATCTGGGTGCTGGGGGTGGACAGCGCGGGCGCGGCGAGGGCGAAGAGGGAGAACGCAGTCAAAAGGGCTTTGGCGGTTCTTTTCATCTTGATTCCTTTCCAAATGGTTCGTTGATAAGCCGTAAGACGGCGGTTAAAAGAACGGCATCGGAACGGGATTATTACAAGACCCGTGCCAACGTTTTAAAAGAATACCAAACGATAATGAGTACGCAACCTTACGGTAATGTTTATCATGGCGCGAAAGAATTTTTGCCCTACAAAATTGGCATAATTATTCCCGGAATTTACAATATTGTCCTCGCAAGAGGAGGTTTTTGCGTTTATGAGACAGGCGAAACCCGCAGGTCAGCGCAGCAGGCGAGTGGTCTTTTTCAGCGCGTAGAGGACGGCGAAGAGGAGGAGGGAAGCGAAAAAGGTGTAGCTCCAGGGCCAGGCCGCGCAAAGCCACGACCCAAACTCCATCTTGCCGAAATGCACGTCGGCGGTGAGCTTTGTGACGAAAAAGGCGAGGCAGAGGGCGGTGAAGCCGTAAAACTCGCGGCGGAGGACCTTTTTCATCGAAAAGGGATTGCGCGGCGTCTGCCAGCCAAAGAGACGGGGGATAAAGGCGGGGGTCTCAAGCGCCCAGCGGCGGTAGGAATCGCCGAACTTTTCGATAAGAAATCGCTCCTCCGTGGCGATGATCCTCTCCATGTAAAGCCAGTAGGAGAGGGTGACGAGGAGGGGGAACCACCAGACCATCAGCGAAAGGGAGACGCCGAGAAGCATAAGGTAATTGCCGAGGTAGAGGGGGTTTCGCACCAGAGAGTAGATGCCTGTGGAGTTCAGCGAGTTGGCGAGCTGTTTTTTGGTGTTTCTGCCGGAGGTGGCCGCCTGGCTGTAGCCCACCGTCACCGCGCGGATGACTAGCCCCGAGAGGGAGACGAAAAAGCTGAAAAGCGCCCAGAGGTTTGCCGCCGCAAGGCCGATCTTCGCGGCTATGGCGGGAGTCTCCCGCAGCGCCAGATAGCCGGGGAGGATAAAAAGCAGGGGAATGAAGCTTCGGTAACGGAAGAGGGTGTGACCCTGCTTTACCATCTCGTCGTTAAGGGGAGTTTTCATCTATCTTGTTGCCTCACGGTCTGGCTGATAATTATACGCTTGGCGCTTATAGCGGGAAAACCCGGTTTGCGGCAACTAAAAACGGTGAAAGCAATTTCGCGAAAATTTACGTCATTCCCGCGCCTGCGGGAATCCAGAGACTTTCGTCATTCCAGTGAAACGGAAATCCAGCAACAGTTATGTAGGTCGCTTTGAGCGTAGCGAAAGGCGACAAAACCATTTCGTGAAAACCTTTTCTACACCTTGCGAGGCTTCGCCCCGCGCCCCCAGTCACCTTTTGAGTGAGCAAAAGGTGACCCAAAACTCAGCCCGGACCCGTCGCTCGCTCTACGAGCGACCACTTCGTTCCGGCTGGGCCGTACGGGGCACCCGCTCGCTATGCTCGCTAAGACCCCGCGCCGGCCCGACGCCTCCACTCGTTGCGCCGCGTACGGGCCCCTTGGGGGACGCCGCAGGGTCGCTACGCTCCGGGCTCGCCCATAAGCGGGTCGTAACCAGCTTATGGGCTCGAAGGTAGTTTTACGTAAAGGGGAAGGTGCATTTTTAAACGGAAACAACAATCCCGTTGCCAGAAAAAAGAAAAAGGGGCAGAATTAGAAACGGTTGTCGTAAGAAGCTGTAGGCGGTTTGTGTGAAACGCAAAAAAACAATGTACTTGTAATTCTCTGTTATTTAATAATGAAAGAGACAAACCGAAAGAAACAAAATATGTGGTCTAATTGTCAGATCGGCGTTTTTCTAAATACGACCTGCAAGGCTTAATGATATGAAAAAGATTTTTGGCCCCAGCGAGCCACGTAAAAGGCAGTTGATATTTATAAGGCGAAAATTTCGCAGGTCAGTAAGAATAAGTAAAATAATATATTATGGAAAAGATCAGCATGATCGTTATGTCATAAATTGCCCTCCTGCATTTAGCGTAGTTGATAATCCAAATGAAATGGTCTCCACTTTCGCAAAGGTAGAAGAATTAATTTATAACAATAAAAAAGTATTCTTCAATATGACCAAAATAAAAACAATAACGCTTGATGCGGTTCTATACCTTCTTGCGTTGCTTGACAGGGCCAAAAAAGCAAAGTATATTCTAAACATATCCGGAAACCTGCCGCTTGATAGAAAATGCAAAGAGACGATTGGAAAGTCTGGATTTTATGATTTTGTTGTTTCTAAATCCGCAACTATTACTTCATCAGATTATTTTACGGTCAGAAATGGAGAAAAATCAGATTCTCCTTTAGCCAATGATGTCTTGGATTTTGTGTATAGGCACACAGGGCAAGAGCGTGATCTAAAATCAAGAAGAATTTATAACATTATTATAGAGTGTATGGTTAATACTTGGCATCATGCTTACGATAGTTCGCATAAAACAAATCAATGGTGGATGATTGCATCAAACGAAAAAGATAAAAAGCGAGTCAGATTTTATTTTTTTGACACAGGTAAGGGCATTCCTACAACGGTCGCAAAGAATTTTGGTGATATGGTTGGCGCTCTAGCAAAAAAACTTAAATTAAAAAAATTGAGAGATGGTGCTTTGATTAAATCTGCACTTGATGGGGAGTTTAGGACAAGCACTAGGCAGCATCATCGCGGTAAGGGGTTGCCAAGCATGAAAGAAACATACAATACTAAGAATATTAGTGATTTGATAGTTATATCTAATAGGGGGATGTATCGATGTGCGATGGGTGAAACTATCGAATTAAAGCATAGGTTTAAGGGTACACTGCTCGCGTGGGAATTTAGTTATTCTGATTTTAAAGAGGCATCTTGATATGAACAGGATAAATATTGCCACCGATTTTTCGCGGACACCTGGTGCACGCTTTGTTGACGATGGCCCGTTTTCCGGTGAAGAATTCCGGCTTAGTATACTAGTACCTCTTTTTAGAGACGAAAACGATAATTCCAAAATAGTGATTGACCTTGATGGGTGCGCAGGGTTCCCAACTTCGTTTTTGGAAGAAGCCTTTGGTGGCATCGCAAGAGATTACGGTGCTAAGCGTTGTTTGGATAGGTTTATTTTCAAGTCCAGCGAAGATCCTTTATTAGTTGAAGAGATTACGCAGTATATAAAAGATGCACGCTAGTTTAATTAGTATTTTAATCTTTATATTTGGTTTTGCTTTCGGACAAATATTTACGGCTCCGATATCATCGTACCAGAATTTTTATGATATAAAATTATTCGGAATTTTGGATTTAATTAGCAGAACATTTTTTATGGTATACATCGCTCTTTTTATAGTTACATCTGTAAATAATAATTTTAAAAACAAAGACATGGTATCAAGCTTATTTGACCTTGCTGCTACTAGCCTTGAAAGGTCTTATCAAAAATACCATGATTATGTGAAGCAGCCAAACGACGACAACTATATCAATTTAATGATGGAAATTAAAAATTTAAGTAGAAATATCGACTATCTGCACAAGGCAATCACATCAAAAAAAATCACCACTAATGATTGTGCCCCCGATGAAATAAAACGCCAGTATCTTGCATATAAGAAAGAGACAACTGATTTGCCGACATCAAGGAAGGCGCAGCAGACAGGGATACTTACATGTAATGCAAGCGTTATGTATTCAAATTTACACAGAGAACTAATATTAAATAAGCTGAGATTGTACAGCTAAATAATTGTATTATGTTATACCGACAACCAATTTAGTCGCGTAGGGTGGATTCCGCCCACCAATAGAAAAACGATAAGGCCCGCATTTGCGGGCCTTATCGTTTTAAAGGATGTGCGAACGTCGCAGCAGCCGTGTAGGTCGGCTTGAGGCACGAAAGCCGACAATTCCATAATCGTTTTTCGCCTTTCGCCTCGCGATAAGCGACCAACACGGTTTCTGATACTTGTAAACAAATTACCTTCGAGCCGATAAGCCAACAATTCTCTTCCGCTTATCGGCGAGCCTTCTTTTCGTCTCCCTACGGGGCCCGTACGCGGCGCAACGAGTGGAGGCGTCGGGCCGGCGCGGGTCTTAACGGAGCGAAGCGTAGTGGGTGCCCCGTACGGCCCAGCCGGAACGAAGTGGTCGCGCTTTTTAAAGCGCGAGCGACGGGTCCGGGCTGAGTTTTGGGCCACCTTTTGCTCACTCAAAAGGTGGCTAGGAGCGCGAGGCA